>JASLBX010000189.1 GCA_030146385.1 Jiangellaceae bacterium
GTCGGCCTCCCTCTTCTTTGGCCCGCCCGGTAGCAGACCCCGGGCCCGACTCCTCGACCGATCCGACCCCTAGGATGCGATCCCATGAGACTCGTCCTGCGAGGCATCACCAAGCGCTTCGGAAGCGTGGTGGCCAACGACTCGATCTCCCTCACGGTGGAGCCCGGTGAGATCCACTGCCTCCTCGGCGAGAACGGTGCCGGCAAGTCCACCCTCATGAACGTGCTCTACGGCCTCTACAAGGCCGACGAGGGCGAGATCCTCGTCGACGGCGAGAAGGCGACGTTCCAATCGCCGAACGACGCGATGGCTGTCGGCATAGGTATGGTGCACCAGCACTTTATGCTCGTGCCGACGTTCACCGTCGCGGAGAACGTGATGCTTGGCGCGGAGGACATCGCGAGCTTCGGGCTGCTGGACATGGAGACGACACGCGTCAAGGTGCGTGAGATCTCCGAGAAGTACAACTTCCACGTCGACCCGGACGCCATTGTCGAGCACCTCCCGGTGGGAGTGCAGCAGCGCGTCGAGATCATCAAAGCGCTCGTCCGGCACGCGCAGGTACTCATTCTCGACGAGCCCACCGCGGTGCTGACGCCGCAGGAGACCGACGAACTGATCGAGATCATGCGCCAGCTGCGCGAGTCGGGCACGTCCATCGTGTTCATCACGCACAAGCTGCGCGAGGTCCGGGCGATTGCGGACCGAATCACCGTTATCCGGCTCGGCAAGGTCGTGGGCGAGGCGTCGCCGACCGCCTCGGAAACCGAGTTGGCGTCGATGATGGTCGGGCGAGCCGTGAGCCTCACCGTCGATAAAGCACCGGCCCAGCCCGGTGACGCAGTCTTGCGCGTAGACGGCGTGAGCGTCGTTGACGACCGGGACCAGACCGTGGTCGACGACGTCTCGTTCGAGGTGGCCGCCGGCGAGATCCTGGCCGTGGCAGGTGTCCAGGGCAATGGCCAGACAGAGCTGGTCGAGGCGATCCTCGGGCTGCAGACCAACGTCACCGGCTCGATCCGACTGGATGGGCGCGAGCTGGCCGACGTCTCGGTCCGCGAGACGTTGCGGGCGGGCACAGGGTTCATCCCGGAGGACCGCAAGGCCGACGGGCTGGTCGGCGATTTCACACTGGCCGAGAACCTGATCCTCGACCTTTACGACCGGGAGCCGTTCGCCGGCGGGCTCGGCATGCGGCGCAGCGTGATCCGCGCGAACGCGAAGCAGCGCCGGGACGAGTTCGACATCCGCGCCGAGAGTATCGACACGGTCGCCGGGACGCTGTCCGGTGGTAACCAGCAGAAGGTCGTGGTCGCGCGCGAGTTGTCCCGGGACCTGAAGCTGCTGATCGCAGCGCAACCGACGCGCGGCCTGGACGTCGGGTCTATCGAATTCGTCCACCGGCGCATGATCGCCGAGCGCGACAAGGGCACGGCCGTGCTGATGGTCTCCACCGAACTGGACGAGGTGAGTGGGTTGGGTGACCGGATCCTCGTGATGTATCGCGGCAAGGTCGTCGGCATCGTCCCCGGCGACACCGACCGCGACGTACTGGGCCTGATGATGGCCGGGGTCACGTTCGAGGATGCGGCGGTGCAGGCGGCTGCTCGTCCCACGATCGCCGAGCATCCGGAGGAGCATCCGGGCGAGGTGCTCGGCCAAGCCGATGCTGGAGTATCGGATGAGTGACGTCGAGCGTCCCGGCTCCGGCGCCACGCCCGCCGACGAACTGCTTACCGACCAATTGGGTCGCGCAGGGATCGGGCAGCGCTTCTGGCGCGAGCTGTCGACCGGCAACTGGCTGGTGACGGTGCTGGCGGTCGTGCTGGCACTTGCCATTGCGGCTGTGCTGATCATCGTGTCGGACCCGCGTGTGCAGGACACGGCCGGCTACTTTTTCTCCCGCCCCGGCGACACGTTGAGCGCGGCGTGGAACTCGGTGTCCGACGCATACGCCGCGCTGTTCTCCGGCTCGGTCGTCAACTTCTCCGAGTACAGCGTCGGCCGGGCGTTGCGGCCGTTCGCCAACACGCTGGAGCGCGCCACACCGCTGATCGCAGCCGGCCTTGCGTTCGCCATCGCGTTCCGCGCCGGGTTGTTCAACATCGGCGTTGAGGGGCAGATCATGCTAGGCGCGACGTTCGCGGCGTTCGTCGGCTTCAGTGTCGACCTGCCGGTCGTGCTGCACTCGACGCTCGCGGTCATCGCCGGGCTCGTCGGGGGCGCGCTGTGGGGCGGCATCGTCGGTGTGCTCAAAGCCACGACCGGCGCGCACGAGGTGATCGTCACGATCATGCTGAACAACGTGGCGCGGCTGCTCCTGCTCTATCTGCTCACGAGGGAATTGTTCCAGCGCGAAGGGCGGCAGGACCCGATCAGCCCGTTCGTGGGCCAGAACGCCACACTCGGCCAGTTGTTCGGCGGCTCGCGGCTGCACGTCGGCCTGTTCCTGGCGCTGGCCGCCACGGTCGTCGTCGCTTGGCTGCTGAACCGCAGCACGTTCGGCTTCTCGCTGCGCGCGGTTGGCCTGAACCCGAACGCGGCGACCACCGCCGGCATGTCGGTGGGCAGGACGTACGTGTACGTGTTCCTGCTCGCGGGCGCACTGGCCGGGCTGGCCGGGGCGTCCGAGGCGCTCGGCACGTTCCGCTTCCTGGAGCCGGGCATCTCCGGCGGGCTGGGCTTCGACGCGATCACGGTGGCGCTGCTCGGCCGGGCCAAGCCGTGGGGTGTGGTGGCCGCGGCGATCCTGTTCGGGGCGCTGCGCGCCGGAGGTGGTCGCATGCAGGCTGCGACCGGCACGCCGATCGACATCGTGCTCGTCGTGCAGGCGCTGATCGTGCTGTTCATCGTGGCACCGGCGCTCGTCCGGGCCATCTTCCGGCTCAAGGAGCCCAAGGCAGGCCCGGTGGCAGTCGCGACGGCGGGAAGTGAGGCCCGATGAGCGTCGACACCGCACCGACTCCGTCCGCACCGCCGGAAGGCGCGACAAGCCCCATCCGCCGGCGGAGTTGGAAGGCGCCGATCACACTCGGCGTGCTCGGGCTGTTCGCCCTGATCGTCTTCGGCTTCCTCGCGCCGAGCGGTGAGGACAGTACGTTCCGGGTCTCACGCGCTTCGGACATCGTCCAGCTCGAGCCGATCGCTGTGTCCTCGCAGGTGGCAGGCATAACGCTCGGGGTCCTGTGCTTGGCGCTCGCCGGCTTTGCCTTCGTGCGTGCCCGGGCCGCGCAGCCCGTGCCGGTGTGGGTGCTGCTGACGTTCGGACTGGCGTTCGTCTTCGCATTCCTCACCTGGACGGTCGCGGGCAACGCGATTCCGTTGACAAACCTGCTGCAGGGCGCGATCGCGCTGGCGGTTCCGCTCGTATTCGGATCGATGTGCGGGCTGATCGGCGAACGCTCCGGTGTGATCAACATCGCGATCGAGGGACAGCTGCTGGCCGGCGCGTTCCTGTCCGGCGTGGTGGCGTCACTGGTCGGCTCGCCGTGGTTCGGGCTCATCGCCGCGCCGATCGCCGGCATGTTCGTCGCGTGGCTGCTGGCCGTGTTCACGGTGAAGTACTTCGTCAACCAGATCATCGTCGGCGTCGTGCTGAACGTGCTGGTCATCGGACTGACGAACTTCCTGTTCAGCCGGGTTCTCGTCCCCAACCGGGAGCAGTGGAACTCCCCGGGTCGTTTCTCCGACATTGCGATCCCGGGCCTGTCCAACATTCCGATCATCGGTCCCGTGTTGTTCAACCAGAACATCATCGTGTACTCGATGTACGCGACCGTCGCCGTCCTGACGATCGTGCTGTTCCGGAGCCGGTGGGGGCTGCGCACCCGCGCGGTCGGCGAGCACCCGCAGGCGGCCGACACCGCGGGAATCCCGGTGAACTCGGTCAGGTTCCGTAACGTCGTGCTCGCCGGCGCAGTCGCCGGTTTCGGCGGCGCGTTCTACACGATCGGCTCGACGGGTGCGTTCGGCCGGGAGATGACTGCGGGGCAGGGCTTCATCGCGCTGGCCGTAATGATCCTTGGCCGGTGGCACCCGATCGGCGCGCTGTTTGCGGCCTTGCTGTTCGGCTTCGTGCTAAACCTGCAGAGTGTGCTGGGCATCGCGGGGGCCGCACCGTTCCCGGGCCAGTTCATGCTGATGGCTCCGTACATCGTCACGATCATCGCCGTGGCCGGGTTCGCCGGGCGGGTCCGTCCGCCCGCCGCGTCGGGCACGCCGTACATCAAGTCATGAGCGATCCGGCGATCGACTGGGACGCGCTGCGCGTCGCCGCCGCCGACGTGTGCGGCCGCGCGTACGCGCCGTACTCGTCCTTCCCGGTCGGCGCGGCTGCGCTGGTCGACGACGGCCGGGTGGTGGTCGGCTGCAATGTGGAGAACGCCGCGTACGGCGTCGTGCTGTGCGCCGAGTGCGGCGTCGTCTCTGCCTTACACGCCGGCGGCGGGGGACGGTTGGTCGCCTTCACCTGCGTCGGGGGCAAAGGGCAGCGGCTGATGCCGTGCGGCCGGTGCCGCCAGTTGCTGTGGGAACATGGCGGCACGGAATTGCTGATCGACACGCCCCAGGGGATCCTGCCGATGAGCGAGATACTCCCGCAGGCGTTCGGACCGGAGGACTTGCAGGCATGAGCGAGCGACGAGAGCTGCCGGTCGGCGCGAAGATGGTGGCCTGGTTTCTGGTCGCCGGAGGCGCACTGTTCGCGGTGATCGGCACCATCGGGATCTTCAACCAGGTCCGCGCCGAGGCGCTGATGGGCATGCTCATGCTCGCGTTCGGAGTGGCGTACTTCGTGGTCGGCCGGGGCATGCTGCGCGGCAGCCGGCCGGCCTACCTGGCGGCCGTGGGCCTGCTGGCCGCCTCCGTGGTGCTGGCCATCGTTCGCGCCGTAATCGAAGGCGACCGGTCGCTGATCAGCCAGGGCTTTGTCCCGGCCGTGGCGCTGTGGGCCCTGCTCAGCTCTGAGCCGCGAGCGTACTTCGCCCGGCCTGTGAGCGGGCCCAGCGCCCCGAGTACCCCGAACGCCGGCTGAGTCATGCGGGTAGAGTCCGCGCGCGAGCTCAAGGCCGAGTTGCGTCGCGAGCTCGCCTCAGTGGTGGCCCCACGGCTCGCTGAGGGCGAGCCGGCACTCGTTGCCGTCGGCATTTCCGTCGTGGCCGGCGAGTACGGTCTCGCGGTGCGGCACTCCGGCGAGGCGGCGCTTGCCGACATCGTGGTCGAACGGGGCATCGCCCTGGCAGGCCCGGAATGTGACGTCCGGGATGTCGGTGTCGTGCGGGCACTGCAATGGGATCCCCGCGAACTGCAAGCGCGGACGCGCCCGCTGCGTCCGGGACTGTCTGTGGCTCACGTGGGCGTCACGGCCGGCACGATCGGCGGGTTCGTCGTCGCCGATGAGCACGAGCGGTTGCAGGTGCTGTCCAACAACCATGTCCTGGCCCACTCGGACCGGGCCGGCCCGGGTGATGTCGTCGTCCAGCCGGGACCGGCGGACGGCGGAGACGCACCGGCCGACCGGGTAGGGACGCTGGAGCGCGTCGCACCGCTGCTGCGGGACCGGCCGAACGTCGTCGACGCGGCGACGGCAGTCCTGGACG
>JASLBX010000201.1 GCA_030146385.1 Jiangellaceae bacterium
GCCTTCATCGCCGAGCTCGAGAACGGCGACATCGTCGGCGTGAACCCCGAGACGGGCCACGAGCAGATGGCCGGGCTCAACTACACGACCGGCATCGCGCAGGCGCTGTGGGCCGGCAAGCTGTTCCACGTCGACCTGAACGGCCAGCGGTCGATCAAGTACGACCAGGACCTCGTGTTCGGCCACGGCGACCTCCTGTCGGCGTTCTTCACCGTCGACTTGCTCGAGAACGGCTTTCCCGCGGGCGGCCCGCGGTACGAAGGCGCGCGGCACTTCGACTACAAGCCGTCCCGGACGGAGACCGAGCGTGGCGTCTGGGACTCCGCCCGGGCGAACATGGACACCTACCGGCGGCTGACCGAGCGAACCGCGGCCTACCGTTCGGATCCGGAGGTGCACGAGGCCATGCAACATGCCGGTCTGTTCGAACTGGCCGAGACAACGCTCGCGGCCGGTGAGCAGATCAGTGATCTGCTCGGTGACCGCTCCGCGTTCGAAGACTTCGACCCGGACGCAGCGGCCCAGCGCGACTTCGGGTTCGTCCGGCTGAACCAGCTCGCCGTCGAGCACCTCCTCGGCCGGTCATGACAACGCTCGTCGCCGGCGTCGATTCGTCGACGCAGTCCTGCAAGGTCGTCATCCACGACGCGGAGACCGGCCGGCTCGTGCGGTCTGGCACCGCCAAGCACCCGGACGGTACGGAGGTCGATCCCGCGGCGTGGTGGGACGCCTTCCGGGAGGCAGCCGCTGCCGCCGGCGGGCTGGACGACGTGGCTGCCATCTCAGTTGGCGGGCAGCAGCACGGCATGGTCGCCCTGGACGAGGCCGGCAATGTGGTCCGGCCGGCCCTGCTCTGGAACGACACCCGGTCCGCCGCCGCAGCAACGGAGCTGATCACCGAACTCGGTGAGAAAGCCAGTGGAGATGGTGCGACGATCTGGTCCGCGTGGACCGGTTCAGTGCCGGTGGCCTCACTAACGGTCACGAAGCTGCGGTGGCTACGCGACCACGAGCCGGACAACGCCGCCCGGGTGGCCGCGGTCGCCCTGCCGCACGACTGGTTGTCCTGGCGGATCGCTGGCTACGGTCCCGCCGCCGATGGCTTGGAGCCTGACCTGGGCGCGCTGGTGACGGACCGCTCGGACGCCTCCGGGACCGCGTACTGGTCGCCGCGCGATGAGGAATACCGGCAGGATCTGCTCGCGCTGGCGCTGGGCCGTGCCGTTCGAGTGCCACGGGTCCTGGGACCGAACGAATCGCTGGTCGTGCGTCAGTCGGCAGTCGTCCCGTCGGGGACGCTCGTCGGCGCCGGAGCGGGTGACAATGCTGCGGCCGCCTTGGCCCTGGATATGCGTCCAGGCGACGTGGCCATCTCGATCGGAACGTCCGGAGTGGTGTCGGCGGTGAGTACGAGGCCCACCGCCGACGCGACCGGGCTCGTCGCGGGATTCGCTGACGCTACAGGCGCGTACCTGCCGCTTGCTTGCACGCTCAACGCCAGCCGGGTGCTGGACGCTATGGCAGCCCTGCTGGACGTCGATCACACCGGGCTGGACGAACTGGCGCTCTCGGCACCGGCGGGGGCGGACGGGCTGGTGCTGGTGCCGTACTTCGAGGGCGAGCGCACACCGAACCGTCCGGACGCCACCGGCACCTTGCACGGGCTGCGACTGTCGACGACGACGCCGGCACACCTCGCCCGCGCCGCCGTGGAAGGAGTTCTGTGCGGGCTCGCCGACGGCCTGGACGCGGTGCAGGATCAGGGGGTGTCGGTCGATCGGTTGCTCTTCATTGGCGGTGGCGCACGGTCGGCCGCCGTGCGCGGCATCGCGCCGCAGGTCTTCGGGCTGCCGGTGCACATCCCAGAGCCAGGCGAGTATGTCGCGGTTGGCGCCGCACGCCAGGCTGCGTGGGCGCTGTCGGGCGCAGCCGAGCCGCCGACCTGGAGCGCTGCCGAGGCGGAGGTCTCCGACGCTGGGCACGAGCCGCACATCCGCGAGCAGTACGCCGCCGTCCGCGACACACTCGCCTGACCCTAACCGCGCGGGTGGTGGCCCGGGGGCTTACGGGCGGAGGACGTAGAGCTGGAAGAATCCGGCGTCGACGTCGAGCCGCTCGATTGACGTGAACCCGGCCTGAGTGGCCAGTTCCTTGACGATAGGCGCTCGGATCACGGTGCCGATGCCGGCCGACGGCTCCTCCGCGAGCGCGGAGGGCAGGCAGTGAGTGACGCTCCAGCCGTACATCATCCGCTCTAGCTCCTCACCTTTGGCGGTGAAGTGGTCCGCCACGTTCTCGTCGGCGACAAGGACGACGCCGTTTGGACCGAGCGCCTCGCGCACCGCCCGGAGGACTGCGGCCGGCTGGGCCATGTCGTGCAGCGCCTCGAGGATCGTGACCAAGTCGAACGGACCGCTGGCCGCCATCTCCTGCGCGTCCGCGGCGAAGAACTCGACGTCGACCCTGGACTCGGCGGCATTGCGCTGTGCCGAGTCGATGCTCGCGACGTCAGAGTCCCAGCCGATCACCTCGGCGTGCGGCAACTGGGTCGCCATGGCGATCGTCGACCAGCCAACTCCGCATCCCAAGTCAGCGACGCGCCGGACGGACGTGGCCAGACCGGGCACCGCACCGATCCAGGCCGGCACCAGGTCGTGCACGAAGGCCGGCCGGTTGACCGCGCCCTGGCCCTCGCGCAGGGGCTCGCCACAATCGGCGAACGGCACGCCGTCGCCGGTACGGTACGCCGCGGCGACCGCGTCCAATGCTTGGCCGACCCCGGCGATCATGTCGGCGAGTGGCGACACGTGCCGCGGGTCGTCCGGGGTGACGAAGGCGGCAAGCGGTGCGTCAGTCAGCCGGTACCGGCGACGGTCCAACGCCTCGTCTGGCTCCTCAACCGTGATGAAGCTGGCCACGGCCTGCTGCTCCAGCCACTCACGGGCGTACCGCTGGTCGATACCCGCTGCGGTTGCCGGCTCGGTGGTGGTCATGGGGCCGTCGGCGAGAGCGCGGTACAGCCCGAGCCGCCGGCCGAGGTGGATGGAGAACATCTCGAGCGCGGCGACCGCCGATGAGACGATGCGGTCTTCGAGCGCCTGCTCGGTGTTCGGATGTGCTGTAGTCACGGTGCTCCGTTCGGGTCGGCAGGCCGTCTTGCTGTGCCACGGCACGTGCCAGTGTCGACTTTCCTACCCCGCCCGCGCCCGTAATGTGACCAGGCGATGCAAAACGAAGCAGCTCGCCGACACTTGAAAGCTCAGCCCCCGATCAATCATGGCCTAATCATGCCGAATATCGAGTCGCAACGCGCCCACATGACCGAGGGGCCGTTGCCTGCCGGTCGGCAAGGCAACGGCCCTCTGAATGGTCAGCCGGCGCTACTTGATCCGGATAGTCGCCTGCCGGTAGTTGTTTCCACCTCCATCGGGCTGGTAGCCGTTCTGGGTGTTGCCGGCCACATCGATGGCGAACCACTTGATCGTCGTGGTCTCACTGACGGCGATCGGCTTCTGGTCCTGCCGGGGTCCGGTGAACTCAATCCGTGGCGAGTCCAGGGTCGGGCGGCTCCCATCGAGGGTGTAGTACACGTCAGCCGGCTCGGTGAGGTCGAAGGTCACCTCGACCGGCCCGTTGTAGGTTCCTTGGCCGGGCGTCAGCGTCGCCGCCGGCTGGACCTTGTCCTTGCTGTACATGTACGCCACCTCGAGGATGCCGAGCCAGCCGTGCGAAAACTCCATGGCTTCCTCGTGACCCTCGTCGTAGGCCGGGGTGAAGCCAACGCTCGACCAGCCGTTCCCCGTCCACAGCGGCGATCCTGCCTCGAAGCTCCACGCGAAAATGTCGTTCGAGTAGAAGTGGTCGTCGCCGGAGTTGCCGGCCGCCGAGTACAGCACGTCGCTGATCGGGCCTACCCGGCTCGCCCACACGGTCGTCCCGCGGTGGTCCTTGATCCGGCTCAGGATGATGTCAGACGCCGCGTAGAAGTAGCTCTCCACTCCGTAGCTCGGACGCTCGAGGCCGTCCCGTGTCGGGGTGCGGTAAGCGCCCGGCGCCCACATGAAGTAGCCACCGTGAGTGTGCGTGTTCATCGCGAACCGGATGTTGGGGTTGTTCTCCACCAGCCAGATCTCGTTCGCCGCCTCCGGCTCTGAGAGCGGGCTGGGCCCGGCATAGATGTCGCTCGTGCAGGACGCAGATGCACCCGAGAATCCCTGGGCGAGGTTGCCCACCCGGAAGTTGCGGTTCAGGTCGACACCCCATGCGTTGCGGGCCAGCGGGTCGGCCGCACCGGTCAGCGGGCAGTGCCGCGTCATGTTCCTGCGCTGCAACGTGAAGTCGTGGATCGAGTAGTGCGAACCGTCGGGGTTGATCGACGGGACGATGAAGATGTCGAGGTTGTCGACCAGCTTGCGGATGAAGTCGTTCGACTCGTAGTTCCGCAGCAGTCGCTCGGCCGTCTCGATCGCCACTATTGGCGTGACCCACTCACGTGCGTGTTCCTGCGAGTAGAGCATCGTCCCGACCTTCGAACCGTCCCGGTGCTTACCGATTCGGATCGCCTTCACGGGGAAGGGGTCCCGGGACACGTACTCGGGTGCGGAGAGGAAATCGCTCAGCTGGGTCGTGCCCGGATCGCCGAAGCATTCGCTGGCAGTGCACGACCACACCACACCGTTCCCCGCGTTGCCGCGGTACGTGTAGGCCCGGACGAGGTTCCCCGCCTCCGCATTGATCGCCGCGACGACGTGGGCTGCAGTGCTCGTCCGCGCGCCGCCGGCGTTGGTCGCGAGGTTGACCGTGATGGCGTTGCCGTCGACGGTGACGGACAGCGGCTGGCTCGCCGCGCCTGGGTCGACCAACTCCACCGAGATGTCGTTGCCACCCTCATGACCCCAGGCCAGCGATTCGACGACGATCCGGCTCGGGTTGGCGGGAGGCGGCTGAGGAGCCGGGTTGGTGCTCACCTGGCCGGTCGCCGGGAGCCCGGACTTGATCGTGGCGCCGTCGGCCTGGAAGACATGAACGGCCGGGATCGTGATGCTGGGGTCGTTGCCACCCATGTTGATCGGCGTGCCGCCAGTGTTGTTGGCCACGATCAGGGCGACCGCGCCGGCCGCCTGCGCGTTGTTGGCCTTCTGGACGAATGCGCAGGTACCGCGGTCGACGAGCGCCACCGCTCCGGCCGGGAAGCCGACGAACGGCTGGCAACCCTCGGTCGGGTTGTCGCTGCCGTCGTTCACCAGCACGATGTCGCCGTTGATTCCGGTGCTCGTCGGAGCGGGGCCGAAGCTGGCGCCGTTGGCCTCGTAGCTGCCGGCCGCGGGCGACGGCGCGTCAATCGTGACCAGGTTCGGTAGCGGCGGGGGTGGCGGCTGGAAGATCGCCTGAGCCTTACGCCGGTACCCGTTCGTCTTGTTGGGCAGCTCGATAATCTCGGAGAGCTGCGAAAACTCCGCCGCCAACGACTCGATTCGTTCGGTCGCCTCGGTGGCGTCGACGTAGTGGTCGACGAAGCCGGTCGCCAGGTCGCCCCATTCCTTCGGGGCACCCGGACCGGTCGGGAACTCGCCGTCGGCGAACTCGGAGAAGCTGGCTTCGGTCTCGCCGAGGACCTCGCCGTCGAGAATGCTCCGAACACGCATCCGCGATGGCACTGGGTCGGCCGGTCGCGGCGTGTTGGTGCGGTGGAACATGTAGTGCCCCGCGTCAACGAAGCGCGAGAGGTTGAACGTCCCACCATCGCCGATCTCGGTGCCCGCACCGGCGTCCAGGCTCACCTCGAGGAGCACACCGGCCGAGCCGGATCCGGCCTCGGACCATACCTCGATCTCAATGAACGTCTCACCGAGGTTCCGCATCCACAGGGCGCGCTGAACCCTGAGGTCGTCGCCGGCCTGCATGGCTTCGGCCTCTGCCGCTTCAATGTCGGCGAGCATCGCTTCGCGCTCGTCCTGGAGCGCCACAAAGTCTGCTTCGGTCAGTAGTGGTTCGCCTACGTCAAACCCGGCGTCCCTAAGCCATTGCTGCTCAGACGGGGTGGCGATGGCTTCTACTCGTAGGCCGTCATCGATCTCGTCGACGTGTTCGGCGAGGTCGGTTCCCGTGGAAACCAGCAGGTCGAGCTCCGTCCGGTCGGACACGGTGATCGGCACGACCTCCGGGTACTCGAGCGCGTCGGACGGGACGTACTCGGTGTTCAGATTGATCTCCGGTTCTGAAGCAGTCACCTGCATTCCGAGTGGAACCACTAGAAATGCGGCGGGGAGTAATGCCGCGGCGGCTAATCCAACGCCGCGGCGTGACAAGGACAGGGGAGCCAAGGCCCTCACCTCCAGATCATGAGACTCCAGGAGGGCCGCCTCCCGATGGTCTCGACCCGACATGTGCAATGTGACACCGCGCGGCCCATGGTTGGTCGAGAACAGTAACGACGGTCGGTTGGGCCTGTCTATGGTTGACTACGCAATGCACAGATTCCGTACATCTGCCGAAAGGCGGATCAGGCGCTTCTACAATTTGTAGGGATCGGTCTGCTTGCCGGGCGGGATCACATGGGAGTGGCAGTGCCGGAGACGCGAACGCGCGCTTCGCCGGCGACGAGATCCACGGTAAGCAAGCTCGGGCGGCCCATGTCGTGGCCTTGGTGAAGCGTGAGCTGAGCCGACTCGTCGACGCCGATGAACCCCTTGTCGCGCAGATAGGCGCCGAACGCGGCGGCGGCCGCCCCGGTGGCGGGGTCTTCGACGACACCCCCAACTGGGAACGGGTCGCGGACGTGGAAGACGGTGTTTGACTCACGCCACGCAAGTTGCACAGTGGTGAGTCCCAACTTCTCCATCAGGGCCTTCAGCCGTTCGAAGTCGTAGTCGACGGCGGCGAGGCGTTCACGTGTGGCGGCCGCGATGACCAGGTGGTCGTTGCCGGCGTTCGCGATGGCGGGTGGCAACGCTGGATCGAGCTCATCGGACGCCCAGCCGAGCGCGGCAAGGGCTTCGGCGAGGGAGTCCTCAGCCACAGCGGAAACATGGGGCTCGACGCTGGTGAGCGTGGCGTAAGGGAGGCCGTCGCGCTCATTCACTGTTACCGGGACGACGCCCGCCGGTGTCGAGAAGACGAAATCGCCCGGCCCGGTCCGCTCGCCCAATACCACCGCAGTCGCGACGGTCGCGTGACCGCAGAAGGCCACCTCGGCTAGCGGACTGAAATACCGCAGCGTGAAGCCCCGTCCCGGCGGTGCGTCCAGATCGGCAGGTGGCGGAGTCAGGAAGGCGGTCTCGGAGAAGCCCACGTCGGCCGCGATCGCCAGCATCTCGTCGTTGCTCAGGCCGGCTGCGTAGAGGACGACTCCAGCCGGGTTCCCACCTTTCGGATCGGCGGAGAACGCCGTGTAGCGCAACACCTCAGTCCCCATGTCTGTTCGAACGGCCCACGTCAGTACGGCATTCCGTGGACGCGGACCGTCATGGGCAGCTACCGGGCGGCGCGCTGCCCCCTGCGAGGATGTCGGTGGCAACGTCGCAGGGATCAGTCGTCAGATCGACTCAGGAAGTCGGGCCGGCGGCACGGCAATTCGTGCCAGCGCATCGAGGCCACTAACGGACGACCCCGAAGCCTCGCCTTGCCCCGAGACGCGAGAGCGAGACATAGCCCGGAGTTCCGTCGGCATCCGCTCCTGTGAACCCCAGTCGTTCCTGCCACTTCTTGTAGGCAGCCTTCGTACGAGGGCCCGCGGTACCGGGTCCAGTCGAATAGTCCAACCCGACTTCGGCCGCCAATGCCTTTTGGATCACCAGGACAGCCGAGTCGTTCTTCGCTCCCTTCTTGAACTTGGCCGCGATAACCGACGCGTCCAAGACTTGCGTCGGGGACTTCGAGACCTTCGCCGCGTAGACGCGGACTCCGTTGATGTCCTCGGACCAGCCGCGGTACGTCTGACCCCACGCGTTCGTGATGTGCTTGATG
>JASLBX010000172.1 GCA_030146385.1 Jiangellaceae bacterium
CTGGGCGTCGTCCTCCTGCTGTTCACGATCGGGCTCAAGCTCAACGTCCGAACCCTGCTGCGCCCGATGGTGTGGGGATCGGCGACCGTACACATGCTGGGCTCGACAGCCCTCATGATCGGCGCCCTGACAGTGCTCAAGATCACCGGGATCTCCCTGCTGGCCGGAGCAGGCTGGGAGAACCTGCTCATCATCGGGTTCGCCCTGTCGTTCTCCAGCACCGTCTTCGCCGTGAAGGTGCTCGAGGAGCGCAGTGACACCCGCTCGATCTACGGCCGGGTCGCCATCGGCATCCTGATCATGCAGGACATCTTCGCCGTGGTGTACCTCGGCCTGTCGACCGGCGAGCTGCCGAGCCCGTTCGCGGTGCTGCTGATCGGGCTCATCCCGCTCGCGCCGGTCTTGCAGCGCATTCTGGCCAGGACCGGGCACGGCGAGTTGCAGGTCCTGTACGGAATCGGGGTGGCCCTCGCGCTGGGTTACGCGCTGTTCGAACAGCTCGGCATCAAGGGTGACCTCGGCGCACTGATCGTCGGCATGCTCCTCGCTCCCCACCCGGCGGCCGACACGCTGTCCAAGTCACTGTTCAACATCAAGGAGCTCTTCCTCGTCGGGTTCTTCGTCTCCATCGGTCTCACCGCTCTGCCGACTGCCGAGACGGTCGTCCTGTCGCTGATCTTGATCGTGCTCATCGCGGTCAAGAGCGCGCTGTTCATGGCGATCTTCTACGGGTTCCGGCTCCGCCACCGCACGTCCACCCTCGCCACGCTCAGCCTGTCCAACTACTCGGAGTTCGGCCTCATCGTCACCACCGTCGCGGCTGCGCAGGGGTGGGTGGACGAGCAGTGGCTCGTCGTGTTGTCGCTCGCAGTGGCGATCAGCTTCGCCCTCGGTTCGGTTGTCAATGCCCGCGCCGAGTCGGTCTACCGGAGGCTCGTCCGGCGCCTGCCCGATCGCGACCCGGATCAACTCCATCCAGCCGACCGGCCCATCGAGCTGAATGGCGCCAGCGCTGTCGTGCTCGGCATGGGACGGGTAGGCACGGGCGCATATGAACGGCTCGCGGAGGACTACCACTGCCCCGTTCTCGGCGTGGACAACGACGAGGACAAGGTGGCCGAACTCCATACCCAGGGTTACAACATCGTCGAGGGGGACGCCGAGGACTCCGACTTCTGGGACAAGCTCGTGCTCTCCGACGAAGTTCGACTGGTCCTGCTGGCGATGCCACATCACTCCGGCAACCTCAACGCCCTGCGTGAATTGCACGACCGCGACTTCGCCGGGACGATCGCCGCCGTCGTGCTGCACGCCGATCAGATCGAGTTGTTGCAAGCCAGCGGAGCCGACGCGGTCTACCACGTCTACGCCGAGGCGGGCTCGTCACTCGCGGACAGCGCGGCGAAAACTGCCGGGCTCGGTGAACGCGCCTAGGCGATACCAGTGGCCCAATGCGGGTACCTGTGATAACGAAGTAAGCGAGATCACTACCCAGGGAGTCGTGAGCCATGAAGGGCAAGCTGCTACTGCTGGCCGGCGCCGCGGTCGGTTACGTCTTCGGAACCCGAGCCGGGCGCGAACGCTACGAGCAGATCAAGGAGAACGTCAACAAGGCGTGGCACGATCCGCGCGTCCAGGAAAAGGTCACCGAGGCTGAGCACTTCGTCAGCGAGACCGCCAACAAGACCGTCCCGCAGGTCCAGGAGAAGCTCAACGAGGCGGTCGGTGCCGCGAAGTCCCGCTTCGGTGGTGATCAGGCTCCTCCGCCCACGACGGATCCGACCGCAGCCGATCGGAACCTCCGGCCCCAGGACGAGTTCTCCCGTCCCGGCGACTGAGCCTCAGCAGGGCGGCTCACCCGCCGCCGTGGTGCGCGAGCAGCGCTCGAGCCAGGTCCCTGCCGGCGCCGCGCAGGTTGGCGGGTTCAGTGACGTACGCCTGTGGCCCGGCGGCCAGCACGATCAGGCCCAGCCGCGGCGCCACAGGCGGCACCAGATGCGCGCGGATCAGCAGAACGTCCTCGTCCTCGCCGATCACCTCGGCCGACTCCGCATGCAGCTCGACGGCCCACCGGGCCTCATGCGGCACGCCAACGACCACCGGCACGGGGCGGCGGTGCCGCTCGATCCGGTGGTCGGTATCGGGCGGGCGGCGGAACCGGTCAGGCAGGACGTCGAGGGACAGGATCCCGGACGCGACGAACGTCGCAAGCGCACCGTCGCGGCTCACCACGGCGGCATCGATCTCCCAACCACGCCGGGTATGTATCACGCGATAGGGCTCGATGACGCGCTCGACGGCGCCGGCCCTCCAGGCCATGGCATACGTAATTCGCACCCGCCGACGCTCGGCCCCCGCCTGGCGGATCCGCCCGGCCACGACCTCCGGCCATGTCGCATCTCCGGGCACAGCGCCGCCGAGCACCGCACGAGCGACCGCCTCGAGCGCTGTTGCGAGCATCCCGTTGTCCGGCTCCTGGGCCAGTAGTCGCCTGCCGGCGGCCGCCACCTCCGCCAGTTGCCCAAACGAGACATACCGGGTGCCGACACCCGAGGACGGGCGGACGTCGCCGAGACGGACGTACGGCGGTGTAGTGCCGTCCGCGCCGGACTGTCCCGGATCGGCGACGAACTCGATCACAGGCTCCTGGTTCCCAGCGCCGAGCCGGTCGGCCGCAACACCCGCCAGGTGGTACGCCGCTATCTCGTCCCTCACCTCGTCCGCAGTGGCGTCAAGCCGGGCCGCCAGCTCGGGGAGCGGGATGCCGTCCGGGTGGTCGGCCAGGATCGCCTGCGCCCCCGCAACCAGGGCGAACCGCCGCGCGGACGCCTCCTTCACCACGCGCCTGCCAGCTCGGACAGCTCGGCGACGATGCCGGCCCGCACCTGCTCTGGGCCCAGCACCTCGACCCTCCCGCCGAGGGCGTACAGACGGTGCCGGAACGCGGCCTGATTGGTCACCGCGATCGTCAGCACCACGTCGTCGCCGGTGGGTTCGCGCCGCAGCACCGGCCCCAGCGCACGTTCCACCTCGCCCGCGAAACGCGCCGCCACTCGTAACGTCACTTCTTCCGGCGGGTCGACCAGCCAGGTCAACGGATCGTGACAGCCGCGCCGCACGCTCGGAGTCACCGTCGCACTGCCCGGCGCGCCCGCCTCGACTTCCCGCATTCCCGCGATCGCGAAGTACCTGTCGGCCTGGCCGTCACCGTCCTCGCGTCCCACCAGATACCAGCCGGCCCGCCCAGGCTGGACGGCGCGTGGGTGAACACGGCGCAGCTCGCCCCCGTACCCGAACGACAGCACCGCCCGCGTGCCCACCGCGCGCACGCACTCGGCCAGGCATCCCGGGCCGTCCCCGCCGGCCGTCTCTTGGGCGGGACGAGACGCCCGCAGCAGCTCCGCCTCCTGCGCCCGGTCCAGTGGTAGTGCGAGCCGGGTTCCGCAGGCCGTGAGGACGTACCGCATGCCGGAGCCCGAACCGACGGAGATGATCTCCCAGCCGGCACGGTTGAGCTCGCCGACGTCGTGAGCGAGCTGCCGGCGCCGGTCGTGCGGCGCTGGTGGGTAGCTCGCCAGCCGGGCTAGCCGATCCTGGCGCACGCCACCGGCACCCGCCGCGTCGAGCATGGCCAGAATCTGCAGCAGCCGCTCGATTGCCTCGAGCGAGTGACGTCCACTCTCGGACATCGGCACCCCCAATGTCCGCCATACGGTAATCAGGCCCGGCGCGTCCGTCGACCGCATGCGGCAACGTCGGGTGACGAGCCAGTCACAACCACATCACGACGGGTACCGGTTGCGATCAACGTAGTGACGACCGGCCCGGCGGGGGTCTAGCCTGCATCCCAACGTCGGCACCGTAGTACCGGGGCTGCCGGCGGACGTTCCGCAACCTGATGGCGACCCGGCCAACCCGGGTCCGGTGAGGACATGGAGGGCGATTCGAATGCGTCCGCGCAAGGTATTGATTCCCATGCTGGTGTTGCCAGCGCTCGTCCTGGCAGCATGCAACGGCGACGACGGAGAAGGCGCCGAGCCGGAGATACCCGGTGAGGAGCAGGAGACAGGTGAGGCCGCTCCCGAAGGAGAGACCACCGGCGAAGG
>JASLBX010000263.1 GCA_030146385.1 Jiangellaceae bacterium
TCCAGGTGCCGCGTACCTTCTGGACGACCATGTCGTGCAGGAAGGAGTTGGCGCCGAGCGGTGTGCCCTCCTCCTGCAGCACGCCGAAGTCGTTGAGGTTCAGCTCGGTCAGCAGCACCGGATTGCGCGGATCGGTGATCTCGAGAATGTCGACGTCGGTGTCCTCCTCGTTGTCCACGATGACGACGAACGCACGCTTGCCCGCCTGCCAGGCGAACGCGCTGTGGATCTGGTTGAACGTGCTGAACGTCCCACCAGGGTCATCATCACCGGCGTGCGCGGTCAGAACGACCGGGTTGGTCGGATCGGTGACATCCCACAGGGACACCCCACCCTCGCCCCCGATGGCACAGAGTTCGTTGTTGAACACAAGGATCTGCCCGCGGAAGAACTCCGTTTTGACGTCGATGACCTGGGAGCCCTCGCCTGGGAACGAGCCTTCGGTGGCGTCGATGAAGCCGATCTGCACCGGGTCGGTCGGATCGGAGATATCGAAGATGGCCACCCCGGCGTCGAAACAACCGGCAGGATCCCGGACCGTCAGGTAGGCGTAGTTGCCAAAGGCAGAGACATCAGCCACCCGGTTAGGTGCGGCGCCTTCGATATCGGCTTGGCCGATGAGCTCGACATTCTCCACCGACGGCGGCAAGTGCCCACCAGGCCCGCCGTGCTGGTCATGGCTCTCATGTACCTCCAAGGGCGAATCGATCACCCCATCGTCGATGTCTCGCGGGACATCCTCAGGCCCGTGGTCAGCCACGGCGATCGTTGGGGCTGCCAATGCAGCGAGCGCGACGCCTACCAGCGCCGTCCCCGTCCTTTTGAGCATGAATTGCCTCCTAGCGAATAACGCGTGCCCACAGCGGAATCACGCACAAGCCGCACCGGCAGGAGAATGCATGCCGGCGACGGCCCGACGGTGTCCGGGATCGATCTCACGACCCCGACATACAAACGGCGGGCCTCGGTTCTGACGTCCGCGGACCCGCTTTCAAAAGAAGACCACCCCCTCTCGCTTGCCCCTACCGACTCTCGTCCTCGGTTCGACACCCGTCAAGAGCTCGCAGGTCTCATCGCATTCGGCCCCACGCCGTGGGGCGACAACGTCCACGCGGATAGAGCTTGTCGGCAACTACCTGGGATAACAGTGGGGAGGTCGTCGCAAGTTGACGGCCAGGTTGTCGAGTCCATAAGCCGTCGCCGCGGCTGAAGCTATGTGAAACAATAAGAATCCGCGGTTAGGCCGGCCGAGCAGTGCTAAGAGTCAGCTGAAGACACCGTGCGACCGAAGACCATTGATCGTGCCGGGCGCCTTTCCGCGCAATTGCCATTGGCCGCTGCCTTTGGGCCGCGCGTCGCTCGGTCGCCAAGCGGCGCACGTAAGCTGCCATGATCACAAATCAGGAACAGGGGTTCAGATGACTGCTCAGGCGGGCGCCAGCTTGTCGAAGAACGGATCGGTCTGGGCATCGTTCTCCGCCATCCCCCACACCTCGGTGACGCGCCCGTCCCGGATGTGGAAGACGTTGACATAGTGATAGTCGACTTGATCGCCGTCGGGCGCCTCGAGATGTGCGGTGCCAAGAACGACCGTGTGGTCGTCGTTTGCGAGAACGTCATGGACATCGATCCGGCTGGAACCGCCGCCGCCGGTTGTTGCAGCGAACAGTTGCAGCACGGTGTCCTTGCCCCGGTACTCGCCTGCCGCTCGGCTGTTTCCTCCGATGTGCCACACGACGTCGTCGGCCAGATGATCCTCGAGCCACTGGTTGTCGCCTCGCTCCATGGCTGAGAACGACTCTCGAATGAGTGCGGCATTCGGATGCTCTGTCGGCATTTCCCCCACCTCCGTTGCGGAGTCCCCCAAGTCCATTGCCGAGCTCATCGTACGCCTGCTGGCGGGTAATGACGCCGATGAAAGTGAGCGGGCCCCTGACCGGTGAGGCGGTCAGGGGCCTGTCTGAACTGTCGTCGGCGCTTTGCAGTTCTGAAAGAGGCATCAACTCACAGCGCAGCGCGTGTGACGGTGAGATCGAACGTGAAGGCGTCCTGCATCTCCACCGTGACCGCCTTGCCGTCGATCGTCACCACGACGTCCGCGGCGAGCGGTGTGTTCGTCCCGGTGGTGTGGATCAGGTAGCCAGCGTCTTCGAAGGTCTCGTCGATCTCCGTCGGCTCGCCGGTCGCCTCCCACGTGCCGACGATCTGTGCGCGCGAGCGTGTCGGTGCCAGTCCGCACGCGTGTTCCGCGACAGCGCCACGTCGAGCTCAACGTCGCCGTCGAGCACGTCCTCGGTGTCCAGGTCGACGGCCGCACTCAACTGCTGGCCACCAGGCTTCTCGACCATCACGGTCGCCTGGCTGCCGTAGAGGTTGTTGCCGTAGATCTCGACGAACACCTGGCGGCCGTCGAGTTCGCCGAAGCCGGCGAGCGCAACGCCCTCCTCGTACGTGACTTCGGCGTCGGCGACCTCGGCGTTGGACGTGTCGACCTTCGTGGTCTCCACCGCAGGTGCCGGCCGGGACGGTACTTCGCTGTCGTTACCGAACGCCTGCGGCGCCACCATGGCGGCCATGACGGCCAGGCCGACCGTGCCGGCGACGATGCCTGCCCGACGGATCCGCTGGGCCTTGGTGTGAGTGCTTCCGAACATGTGGGCTTCTCCGGTCCCTGGTGGCTCGGGCCTGGTGCCCGCGCCGGTCAGGAGAGAGGACCCTCCGTGGGTCACCGGGGTTGCGCACCGCGCATGTGATGTGCGTCGCACGAGGATGCGGCGCGCACAGGAACGTCGACACCGTGCGTATCCAGGGTTTCACGCTCACCACCAGGGGTAGCGGAGCGGCATGCCTGATCGCATCGCCGAACCGTGGGGCAACGAACGCCGTACGGTGCCGGGGCGACCTGGCCGGTCCGCGTAGACACCCACTTGCAGCAGGGCATCGGTGAGGACGACGTCGATCATTGGGTGCCGACCGCCTCGATCCTGCACTCCAATGGGGATGCCCTCGACATCGCGGTCAAGGACGGCCGGGTCGTCGGCGTGCGGGGGCGGGCCAGTGACCGGGTCAACCACGGCCGCCTCGATCCGAAAGACGCCTTCGGCTGGCAGGCCAACCACAGCCCGGACCGGCTGTCCCAGCCGCTGGTCCGCGAGGGTGACCACCTGGTCGAGTCGGACTGGGACACTGCGATGGGCCGCGTCGTCGACAAGTCGAAGGAACTGCACGACGGGCCCGGCGGTTG
>JASLBX010000269.1 GCA_030146385.1 Jiangellaceae bacterium
TTGTCGCTGTTCGCGCCGGTGGTGCCGGCCGAGCGGTGGGCGCCGTACCAGGTGCCCGCCGTGCTGCTCGGCGATCAGTCCGCGCCGTGTCGCGACACTCGCGCGAGGGAATGCCCGGTTCCCGGCCACCCATGTCTCAGCGACGTGCCTCCGGAGGCGGTCGCCGCGGCCGTCCAGCGGCTCACCACGCCGAGCCGTCACCACGCGTTGGCGGGTGCGTCGTGAGAGTCCTGATCTGGCACGTGCACGGCTCTTGGACGACGGGACTGCTCCAGGGCGACCACGTCTTCCTCATCCCGCTGGCGCCGGATCGAGGGCCGGACGGCCGTGGCCGCGCGCAGACCTGGGACTGGCCGCCGAACGCTGTCGAGGTGCCGGCCGCTGAGCTCGCCGAAGCTGAGTTCGACGTCGCCATCCTCCAGCGGCCCCGGGATCTGGAGCTCATGCAGGAATGGACGGGACGGCGCCCCGGCGTGGACGTCCCGGCGGTGTACGTCGAGCACAACGCGCCGCCCGGGCTGGCCGCTTCCACCGTCCACCCGGTCGCCGGGCAGGAAGCGATGCCGATCGTCCACGTCACGCACTTCAACCGGCTGATGTGGGACAACGGCGTCGCTCCGGCGCAGGTCATCGAGCACGGTGTGATCGACCCGGGCTACCGCTACACCGGCGAGCATGCCTCGGTCGCCGCAGTGGTGAACGAGCCGGTCCGGCGGTGGCGGGTCGCCGGCACGGACACGCTCGCAGAGCTGTCCCGCCAGGTCCCGGTGGAGGTCTTCGGCATGGGCATGGCCGCGCTCGCCGACCGGGCCCCCAGCGTGGCCGCCGTCCACGAGAACCTCCGGCAGGACGCGCTGCACGAGGCGCTCGGCCGACGTCGCGCCTACTTCCACCCGTACCGCTGGACGAGTCTCGGCCTCGCGCTCATCGAGGCCATGATGATCGGCCTGCCCGTAATCGCGTGGACCACCACGGCGGCCCCGGATGCCGTGCCTGCGAGGGCGGGCGTCCTTTCGACCGATCCCGCGGAACTGGCCGCCGCCGCCCGGCGGTGGCTTCACGACCCCGAGGAGGCCAGGCAGGTGGGCCTGGCCGCCCGCGAGCACGCCTTGGTGCGCTTCGGCCTCGACCGGTTCCTGGACGACTGGGACCGCGTACTTAAGGAGGTGGTCCGATGAGGATCGCGATGATCTCTGAACACGCCAGTCCGCTGGCCGCACTGGGCGGCGCCGACGCGGGCGGGCAGAACGTCTACGTCGGCGCGCTGGCGACCGCACTGGCGGCGTGCGGCCACCAGGTTGACGTCTACACCCGGCGTGACGCACCCCACCTGCCGCCGACCGCCGAGCTGTGCCCTGGCGTCACCGTCGTCCACGTACCGGCCGGGCCGGCCGAGCTCATCCCGAAGGACAAACTGCCGCCGTACATGCCGGAATTCGGCCGGTGGCTGCTGCGCGCCTGGTCCGGCGACCGCCGGCCGGACGTCGCGCACGCCCACTTCTGGATGTCTGGAACGGCCACCGTGCCGGCGGCGAAGGACCTTGGCATCCCGATGGTCCAGACCTTCCATGCGCTGGGCTCGGTCAAGCGCCGCTACCAGGGACGGGCCGATACCAGCCCCCCACAGCGGATCAGGATCGAGTCCGCGCTCGGGCGGTGGGCCGACCTCGTGATCGCGACCTGCCGGGACGAGGTGAACGAGCTGTCCCGGATCGGCGCTCCGGAGGACCGGATCCGGATCGTGCCGTGCGGTGTCGACACCGGACGGTTCACCCCCGACGGCGATGTGTGGCAAACGAACGGGCGTCCCCGCCTGCTCTCGCTCGGCCGGATGGTCGAACGCAAGGGCGTGGACACGATCATCCGCGCCATGCTGGAGCTACCCGATGCGGAGCTGCTGATCGCCGGCGGCCCGCCCGCCGATGGGCTGGGCGAAGACCCTGAGGCCCGCCGGCTGTCCGCACTCGCGGATGAGCTCGGCGTCAGCGACCGGGTGATCCTCATGGGCAGCGTGAATCATGAGGGCGTCCCCGCGCTGATCCGGTCGGCCGACTCCGTCGTCACCACCCCGTGGTACGAGCCGTTCGGCATTGTCCCGCTCGAGGCGATGAGTTGCGCCCGGCCGGTGATAGGCAGCGCCGTCGGTGGGCTGCTCGATTCGGTCGCCGACGGTGAGACGGGGCTGCTCGTCCCGCCCCGGGATCCAGCGGCGGTCGCCGCCGCGGCCCGGCGGTTGCTCGCGGACGAGACCCTGCGCCGCCGGCTCGGCCACGCCGGGAGGCTGCGGGCCGAGAGCCGGTTCGACTGGGCGCGGGTCGCCGAGCAGGTCGAGCACGCCTACGCGGACGTTGCCGGCCGCGTGCGCCGATTGGAGGCCGTGTGATGAACCCGCAATTCTGGTTGCCGGCCCACGTTGAGGAGCTGTCCAGTGCCCTGGCCGTGTTCCGGCAGAGTACGGAACTGATCGAGGCGCTCGGCCGCCGGCTGGCGTGGGTGCTCGACAGCGGCGGCCGGCTGCTTGCCGTGGGCAACGGGGGCAGCGCCGCCGAAGCGCAGCACCTGACCGCTGAGCTGGTGGGCCGGTTCGACGGCGAGCACCGGCCGATGTCGGCGATCTGCCTGTCGGCCGAGACGTCGAGCCTCACCGCGATCCTGAACGACTACGGGCTGGACGAGATGTTCGCCCGCCAGGTCGAGGCTCACGGCCGTCCCGGCGACGTCCTCGTCGCGCTCTCGACCAGCGGGCGGAGCCGCAACGTCCTGCGCGCCGCCGAACGGGCGCGGGACCTCGGGCTTGACGTGTGGGCCCTGACCGGCGCGGTCCCCAACCCGCTCGCCGCTCTGGCCGACTTCGCCGTACCGGTGATGTCACGCACCACAGCCGTCGTCCAGGAGGTCCATCTGGTCGCCGTCCACGCCCTTTGCGCGGCGGTGGACGCGTACCTACCCGCAGGTGCCCTGCGCCTGGAGGAGGTGTCCGCGTGAGCAAGCCTTCCGTCGTGGTCGTCGGGGACGTCGTCCTCGACCGGGACATCACGGGTCGGGCCGAACGGCTGTGCCCGGACGCTCCCGTCCCGGTCGTCGATGTGGACGGCGTCCGGGAGCGGCCTGGTGCGGCCGGGCTGGCGGCCCAGCTCTGTGCGTCCGGCTCGGTCGATGTGACCCTGGTCGCGCCGCTGGCGCCCGATGCCGCGGGGCGGCGGCTTGCCGCCATGCTTAGCAGCGACCTGACCTTGGTACCGCTGCCGCATGAGGGGCCGACCCGGCACAAGACGAGAGTGCTGGCCGGCGGGCATGTGGTCGTGCGGCTCGACGAGGGGGGACCGGGTGATCCCGTTGACCCGCCTCTGGACGTGATCCGGGACGCGCTGCGTCGCGCCGACGTGATTCTGGTGTCCGATTACGGAGCCGGGACGACACGCCATGCCGGGATCCGGGAGCTACTGGCCGACGCGGCGGGGCGGGTGCCTACCGTCTGGGACCCCCATCCGCGGGGCGGCGACCCTGTGCCCCGCGTGATCGCCACGCCGAACCTCGCCGAGGCCAGGGCTGCGGCGTCGCGGGCCGGTCTCGACGCCGGAGGGGACGGCGACTCGCTCGCCGTGGTGCTGAGCAAGCTCTGGCGAGCCCGGGCGGTCTGCGTGACGGTGGGTGCCGGGGGTGCCCACCTCGCCGTACCCCCTGATGAGCCGGTACGGCTGCCGGCGCCCTGGCCGGCGTCCGGCGACACTTGCGGGGCCGGCGACCGGTTCGTCTCCGCCGTGGTGCGGGCGATCGCGCAGGGAACCGAGATCTGTGGCGCGGCAGCCGCCGGTGTTGCCGAAGCCACCGCCTGGGTGGCGGCTGGGGGAGTCAGCGCACGCGTCGAACGCCCCGCCCCGATCCGGCCGGTAGGACTCCCCGAGCCCGGCCTGGACCGGCCCGGTGCGCCGTCGGATGGCACGACCTCCACAAACGGCGAGGCTGCGGGGAGTGCCGATGTCGTGGCCCCGGTCCGGGCCCGTGGCGGCACCGTGGTGGCGACTGGCGGCTGTTTCGACATCGTCCACGCGGGCCACATTGCCTGCCTGGAGGCAGCCCGACAGCTGGGCGACGCCCTCGTCGTGCTGCTCAACTCCGACGCATCCGTGCGCCGGCTCAAGGGCCCGGGACGTCCGGTGATGCCCGCAGCCGAGCGGGCTCGCGTCCTGCTGGCGCTGCGTTGTGTCGACGCCGTCGAGGTGTTCGACGAGGACGACCCGCGGGCCGCGCTCGACCGGCTGCGTCCCGACGTCTGGGTCAAGGGGGGCGACTACGCCCGGGCGCGGATCCCGGAAGCGAAACTCGTCGAGGGCTGGGGCGGCCGGGTCGTGCTGGTCCCGTACCTCGATGGGTACTCGACAACTTCGATCTTGCGGCGCTCGGCGGGCGGCCGGGCGCGGAATCTGACGGAGGTCTCATGGACGGCATGAACGACATTGGCACGGTCTACGTCACGGGTGGCTCGAGCGGACTAGGCGCCGCGGTGGCCAGTGCGGTCGAGAAGGCGGGCGGGACGCCTGGGGTGATCGACCGGGTTGCCCCCGAGTCCGGCGTCGCTCATTGCCTTGCGGACCTGGCCGAGCCCGGCGACGCCGAGAAGGCCGTGGCCGACCTCGTCGACCTGATCGGCCCGCCGACGGCGGTCGTCACGGCGGCCGGAGTCGACGCATGCGGCCCGCTCGCCGAGATCGACCGCGAGTCGTGGGAGCGCGTTGTGCGGGTGAACCTGTTCGGGACAGTCGCGACCGTCCGTGCCTGCCTTCCCCATCTGGAGCGAGTCCGCGGCACCATCGTGACGGTCGGCTCGACGCTCGGCCTGCGGGCGCTCAGCGACGCCAGTGCGTACTGCGCTTCCAAGTTCGGTGTCGTGGGCTTCACCCGAGCGCTGGCGGCGGAGCTCGGGGGCAAGGTCGGCGTCACGCTGCTCATCCCGGGCGGCATGCGGACCGCCTTCTTCGACGGCCGTCCGGAGCAGTACCGTCCCGCCGACGACGCGGATCTGGCCGACCCGGCCGACGTGGCGGAGGTGGTGCTCAGCGTTCTGCGTCACCCGGCGACGTGCCAGGTCCGCGAGCTCGTGGTCGCGCCGGGGCAGGAGCCTTCCTGGCCATGACCCCCGACACGGTCCTGGTGCTGCGCGCGCTGGGACTCGGCGACACCGTCGCGGGCATCGCTGCCCTGCGAGGAGTGCGGCGGGCCTGGCCGGCCAGCCGCCTCGTGCTGGCCGCACCGATCCAGTACGGGGACTGGCTGCGCGGGCTCGGTGTGGTGGACGAGGTGCTCCACACCCATGGGCTGGCAGGACTGGACTGGCCCCGCCGCGGGCACGTGGCGGTGAACCTGCACGGCTGCGGGCCGCAGAGCCACCGGCTGCTCCGGGCCACCGTCCCCGCGCGCATGGTCGCGTTCCGCTGTGCCGCCGCCGGGCACGAGGTCGGCCCGGACTGGTCCTGGGATGAGCACGAGATCGTGCGCTGGTGCCGGCTGGTGGCCGAGGCCGGTGGGCCATGCGGCCTTGAGGACGTACGGCTGCCCAGGCTGGCGCCGGAGCACGGCGAGGTGGTCGTGCATCCGGGTGCCGCGTCCGCTGCCCGCCGCTGGCCCGCCGATCGGTGGCGGCAGGTCGTCCGCGCGCTCGTCGATCGCGGCCACGACGTCACAATCACTGGAGGACATAGCGAGAGCGGCCTGTGCGCAGACATCGCCGACGGGCTTCCGCAGGTACGGAACCTCGCCGCTCAGCTGTCCGTGTCCGAGCTGGCCGACCTGGTGTCGGGCGCGCCGTTGCTGCTCGCCGGAGATACCGGGCCGGCGCACCTGGCGACCGCGTACGGGACGCCGTCCGTGCTGCTGTTCGGGCCGATCTCACCGGCGCGGTGGGGGCCGGCCATCGAGGCCGAGCGGCACATCGTGCTCTGGCGTGGCGAGTCTGGCCGCGGAGACCCGCACGGCGACGAGATCGACCCTGCGCTGGCACGGATCGAGGTCACCGAGGTGCTGGACGCCGCCTTCGGGTTGCTTGCCGGCTCTGCGCTGCAGGGCGCTCCCGGGCGTCCTTGATCATGTGGTCCCGAGTCGCGGCGCCTCGCCGGCGTGTCCCGCAACCCGGGACCACATGATCACCCCCGTTAGGCGGACTGTCTGGCCGTGTCGGCGAACCAGGCCACCGTCCTGGCCAGGCCCGTGGACCAGGCGACCCGCGGCTCCCAGCTCAGGACCGTCCGGGCCAGCGTGGTGTCGGGCCGGCGGACCTGCGGGTCGTCGACCGGCCGGTCGACATACTCGATGGGAGAGTTCGAGCCCGTCGCCGCGACGATGTCCTCGGCGATCTGCCCGACGGCGAGCTCGGTCGGGTTGCCGATGTTCATCGGGCCCGGATGACCGCTGGCCGCCAGGCCGAGGATGCCCTCGACGAGGTCGTCCACGTAGCAGACCGACCGGGTCTGAAGGCCGTCGCCGGCAACGGTGAGCGGCTCACCGGCCAGGGCCTGCCGGATGAACGTGGTGATGGCGCGGCCGTCCGCCGCTCGCATCCGCTCGCCGTAGGTGTTGAAGATGCGCACGATCGCGGTGTCCACATCATGCGTCGTGCGGTACGCGGTGGTCAGGGCTTCTGCGTACCGCTTGGCCTCGTCGTACACCCCGCGCGGGCCGACGGGGTTCACGTGGCCCCAGTAGTCCTCCGGCTGCGGATGCACCTGCGGGTCGCCGTAGACCTCGGACGTGGACGCGAGCACGAACCTGGCCCGCTTCTCCTTGGCCAGGCCGAGCGCGTGCCACGTCCCCAGCGCGCCGACCTTGAGGGTCTCGAGCGGCAGCCGCAGGTAGTCGACGGGCGACGCGGGCGATGCGAAGTGCAGGACCAGATCGACGTCCCCCGGAACATGGATGAAGTCGGTCAGGTCACACCGGAGCAATCGGAACCCCGGGCGATCGATCAGGTGCGCGACGTTGGCCGGCGTACCCGTGAGGAAGTTGTCGAGGCAGATCACCTGGCTGCCGCGGGAAACTAGTGCCTCGCACAGATGGCTGCCCAGAAATCCGGCGCCTCCTGTGACCACCGCCCGCTGGAATTTCCACTCCATGGCGGCGTGAGTACCCCGGCGCGGGCGCAGCAAACGGACCGCCGCAGCTTTGCAGGGGCGTAAAGCGTGAAGCCGCGGGTACATATTGGCGCCGCTCAGCGAGCGCGGCGTTTTGCGGAGGGTTGAGGAGGGCAGGTCGCGATGGCCACCAAAGGGCTGCAGTTAAACGACGATGTGTCTTTTCAGCGCAAGGAATGGCTCGTCGAGCGGGCGACCTGGACCATTCTCGGCGGCTTGCTCATTGCCGCGTTGCTCGGCGTCTTCGGGACCGGGGCCGCTCAGCCGGACTTCCGTCACAAACGATGACGTGACCGTGGCGTACGAACGATTCACGCGCAAACTCGCCCATACCGATCTCGAGATACGCCTCGCCGAGGCGAGAAACGAATCGGTCACCGTGTACTTGTCCGATAGCTGGGCCGGCAACGTCGACATCGAGCAGATCACGCCCGAACCGGATTCCACGACCCGCACCGACGGTGGCCTGGCGCTGACGTTTTCCACCGTTCCTGATGCACCGGCCGTGGTGACAATCCAGTACCGGCCGAACAAGATCGGCGTGCTGAAATCCAGGGTGAATACGGGTCCGGGCCGTTCAGCTGTGAATCTTTCCCAATTCATCTACCCGTGACGGAGCAATTCGATGGATGCCGTAATTCGAGCCTTGGCTCTCTACCTCGTTCTGATACTCCTGTTTCGGGCCAGCGGAAAGCGGACTCTCGCCCAGGCCACGACATTCGATTTCGTCCTGCTGCTCATTGTCGCTGAGGCGACCCAGCAGGCGCTCTTGGGCGAGGACTTCTCGATAACCTATGCCGTCATCGTCGTGGCCACGCTCATCATGGCCGACCGGATCGCAGACTTCATCAGCTACCGGTTTCCACGGGCAGGCAAAATCGCCGAGAGTATCCCTGTCGTCCTGGTCGAGAAGGGAAAGCCGCTCGAAGATCGCATGCAGTAGGCCCACGTGAACCTCGACGAGATCCTCAATGCCGCCCGGCAGTCACACGGCATCGGCCGACTCGAGCAGATCGAGTCGGCGATCCTCGAGAAGTCCGGCGGCATCAGCATCATCCCGCGGTCGTCGGCGTAACCCAGCCCGCACCCGCCCGTGATCAACGCGGGCTGTGGACACCTCGTTTGGCGGATCGCGGGTCGGGTAGCCGAGACGGTCCACCTGTTGTCTGAGTAGGGAGACCGAGACATGAGCGAGCCCGAGGAGATTCCGCGCACGACTCCGCAGGAGCGGGACCGTGCCCAGGCTGTTCACTCGCTGGACGATGAGACGCGGCTACATGCCGACCCGGACGAATCCGAGATCGTGCAGGGGGCGGGCGGCGACGTTCGCCGACCCGACGCCGACGAGCGCGGCGGCGACGTGCTCGACGAGAACTCGTCCCAAGGCGACCGGGACGAGCCGGAGGAGGACTGGGAGGCGCTCGACAGCCCGGACGACGCGGACGCCCGCCTCGCCGACGAGGGCCGCGACAGCGCCTAACCCCACCTGCGCTGATCATGCAAGCCGGGTTCGACACGCCGCAATGCAGTGTGGGTCGGCGCAGCCCAATTCGGGCAAAGCGGCGTGTCGAACCCGACTTGCATGATCAGCATGGGTTACATATTCGGTGGAGCGGCGCTGATGTCTGCCAGGGCCGACTTCGGATCGTCGGCCACCGCGAGGTCGCCGATGGTGACCACGCCCTGAGGCTGGCCGTCCGCCGCGATCACCGGCAGCCGCCGGATGGCGTGCTCGCGCATCAACCCGACCGCTTCCGATACCGGTACGTCGGGAAGCACGCTGATCAGGTCCTCGCTGCAGACCTCGGCCACGGTCGTCGACTCGGGCTCGCGGTGTGCGGCAAGCACGCGGACCGCGAGGTCGCGGTCGGTCACGATGCCCTGCACTCGGCCGTCCTCGACGACGAGCACGTCGCCCACGTCGTACTCGCGCATCATCTCGGCGGCCTCGGTGACCGGTGCGCTCGGACTGACGCCGATGACCTCGGGTGTCATGACGTTGCCTACGGACTGGGGTGTCATCGCTCCTCCTCTGGGATCGTGCAGTTCCGGGTCGTCGTCGGCGGTTGGCTCTGGGTCACGCCACTCCTCCGCACGGGTCGGGCGGTTGGCCTGCTCCAGTCCCCGCAGCTCATGCTTGAGCTGGTCGTCCTGAACCGGACCGTGCTTGTCACTACCGCGCTGCAAGCTTGGCGCCTCCCTCGCGCTCGAGTGCGGCTCCGGTGCGCCGCATCTACCCGCATTCGCCGGGCTACCCGCTCTGCGCCGGAGTTCACCCGCCGCCGGCCGTTTTTGCGGCCGTGTCCAGCGATTTCGTGGCGCTTCGCGCTGCGGAGTGGCCGGCGATTCGGCGCTGCCGTCGCGGGTATGCGGAAGGCATGACTAGCCACGTCACCGTTGTCGTCGCTACTCGCAACCGCAGGGACGAGCTGCTCCGCACGCTCGGACGTCACGAGGCCCCTGTCATCGTTGTCGACAACGGTTCGACTGACGGCACACGGGAAGCGGTCAGCGCGCTGCCGAACGTCACGCTGGTCGAGCTGGACCGCAATCGCGGCGCGTACGCGCGGACGGTCGGTGCGCAGCGGGCCCACACGCCGTACGTCGCGTTCGCCGACGACGATTCCTGGTGGGCTCCGGATGCGCTGGAACGCGCCGCAAAGATCATGCGTGACCATCCCCGGCTCGCGGTGCTCGCCGGCCAGGTGCGAGTGATGCCTCAGGACACGCTGGATCCGTTGTGCAAGCTGATGGCCGATTCCCCGCTCGGGACGGCGCCAGACCTGCCAGGCCCATCGGTCATGGGGTTCATGGCGTGTGCGGCCGTCGTGCACCGGGGCGCGTTCCTGGCCGTCGGCGGCTTCGACGACATCGTGCGGTTCCCGGGGGAGGAGGAGCGGGTCGCGCTCGACCTTGTCGCGGCTGGGCTGGGGCTGGCCTACGTCAACGATGTGGTCGCGTACCACGAACCCTCGCCGAGCCGGCATTCCGCGGATGCGCGGCGAGCCGCCGTCACGAGAAGCCGCCTACTGACGGCCCTGATGCGCCGCCCGTGGCCGGTCGTCGGCCATCAGCTCGTCGCGGCGCTGCGGTCGGGCGGACTGGGTCGCACCGGTGTCAGTTCGGCCGTCCCGCAGCTGTGGCCGGCGCTCCGCCACCGGTCGGTCGTCCCGTCCAGCGTTGAGTCGGAGCTCCGGGAGCTGGTGCGGCAGTCGTGATCCTGAGAGCGCGGCGATGCAGTGCCCGCGCCGTGAAGAATGCCGGAGGGATAACCTCGGCCGCCCGGCACCGCGCGGCTGCAGGTTCACCAGTACGAGCTGTGGGCTTCGAGCTCGGCTAGCATCCGCTC
>JASLBX010000277.1 GCA_030146385.1 Jiangellaceae bacterium
CAGCGGATGACCTGGGCGGGGTTGTTCTACCTGTCCACACTGCGCCGCTTGGGCCCGGGCTCGTACGAGCTGGCCGCCGAAGTGGTGATCGACGGTGTCCGCTACGACCTCCCCGGCCCGGCTTTCTCGCCCTAATCGGCGTTGATCGTGGGCGGATGGCGCTTTCCTATCGCCTGGCAAGCGCCATCCCTCCATGATCAACTCGAGGGGGATGCGGCTTAGGCGGAGGTGGAGTGACGCTCGGCTACGTCGTCGATGCTGCGGGCCAGTTCGATGTCCTTCTCCGTCACGCCACCTTCTGAGTGGGTCGAGAGCGTGAACGTCACTGTGCGCCAACGGATGTCGATGTCCGGGTGATGGTTCATCGTCTCGGCCAACTGCGCGACGTCGTCAACGATCCTGATACCGGTGAGAAAGTCGGGCGCCTCGACAGAACGCGTGATGCGATTCGCGTCACCGCTCCACGCGGGCAGTTCGGTCAATGCGGCGCGAACGCCGTCGTCTCCTAGCAGAGCCATCAGCACCCCTCTTCGATCGGATCACGCCGGCGTGCCGTTCGGAGTGATCACGTTACGAGGATTCTCCCCCCGATACCGCGCTTACACGCCTGGTTTACGTTGGGAATCCCCTCTTTACGTGATCATTCCGAGGCGGGGGAGGAGGTGACGTCGGGTTCGGCGCGGGTGTCGCGGCGGCGGATCTTCGAGCCGAGCCAGACAACCGGATCGAACCTGCGATCGACGACCCGCTCCTTCATCGGAATGATCGCGTTATCGGTGATCTTGATGCCCTCGGGGCAGACCTCCGTGCAGCACTTGGTGATGTTGCACATGCCGAGCCCGGCCGCTTCCTGCGCCAGGCGCCGCCGGTCATTGGTGTCGAGCGGGTGCATGTCCAGTTCGGCGTACCGGAGGAAGAACCGGGGACCGGCGAAGGACTTCTTGTTTTCCTCGTGGTCGCGGATGACGTGGCAGACGTCCTGGCAGAGGAAGCACTCGATGCACTTACGGAACTCCTGACCCCGCTCGACGTCGCGCTGCTGCATCCGGTAGGTGCCGTCCTTCTGCCGCGGCTCGGGCGCGAACGCCGGCAGCTCCTCGGCCTTCCGGTAGTTGTACGAGACGTCGGGGACCAGGTCGCGCACGACGGGGAACGTCCGCAGCGGAGTCACGGTGATGGTCTCAGTCGGCTCGTACTCCGAGAGCCGGGTCATGCACAAGAGCCGCGGCCTGCCGTTGATCTCGGCGCTGCAAGAGCCGCACTTGCCGGCCTTGCAGTTCCACCGGATCGCCAGGTCACCGGTCTGGGTGGCTTGCAGCCGGTGCAGCGCGTCGAGTACGACCTCGCCCTCCTCGACGGGGACGGTGTACTCGGCCAGGTCGCCGCCGGAAGCGTCGCCCCGCCAGACGCGCATGGTCAGGTCGTAGCCCATCTCTATGTCAGCTCCTCACAATGGTCTGGCTGGGCCGCCCACCAGGCGTGTCGGTGCCGTACCAGGCGCACGCGCCTGGTACGGCACCGACTTGCCTAGTGGCGCTACTACGGTGTGCGTGTGGGATACAACTGGGTCGGGTTCCTGACCGACTACGGGCGGCGGGACGGCTTCGTCGCCGCCTGCCACGGGGTCATCGCCCGGCTCGCACCGAATGTTCGGGTCATCGACATCACCCACGACGTGCCACCGCAGGACGTCCGGCATGGCGCGGCCGTACTCGCGCAGACCGTCCCGTACCTTCCGCCCTCCGTCATTGTTGGCGTCGTGGATCCGGGCGTCGGGACGGCCCGCCGGGGCATTGCCATCGAAGCGACTGAGTCGGTGCTCGTCGGTCCCGACAACGGCCTGCTCAGCTGGGCCGCCGAAGCGCTCGGCGGAGTCCGGCGCGCGGTATCGCTGGACGAGCCGCGGTATCACCTACCGCAGATCGCGGGGACGTTCGACGGCCGCGACGTGTTCGCGCCCGTGGCTGCACACATCGCAGGCGGCGTCGACCTGGACGACCTGGGGGCGCCGGCGCATGACCTGGTCGGCCTGCCTGCCCCCGTCGTCGAGGTCGGCGACGGCCGGCTCGCCACGGAAGTGCTGACCGTCGACCATTTCGGCAACGTGCAACTCGCCGCCCGGCAAGCCGACCTGGACGCTGCCCGGCTCGGCGAAACGCCGGCCGCAGTCGAGGCGAAGGTGCGCGCGACGAACGTCGCCCTCGGCGCAACATTCGCGGACGTCGCGCCCGGGGAACTGGTCGGCTACGTCGACTCGGCCGGCCACGTCGCGCTGGCGGTCAACCAGGGCCGCGCGGCAGACGTGCTGGGCGTACGACCGTCCGACCCGGTCACCCTCACTCGTCTCACGGAGTGAGGACGGGAGCGCCGCGGTGGACGCCGGCATAGATGCGATCGCGGAGCGCGTTGACCTCGGCCGCCGTCAGCGTCCGGTCGACCGGGCGCAGCGTGATCCGCAGCAGCACGTTGACCTGCCCCGGGGCGATTCCGAGGCGCGCACGGGCTGGCCTGGGTAGGTCGTCGTACGGCGTCGTCGACAGCACTGCCACTTCCTCGACCAGGTCGGCCTGCTCACCGAGGGCGTCGCGGACCTGATCGCCAAGTGTCTCGCCGTCGGCACCTTCCTCGACCGCGACGGAGACGTCACGACGCGCCGGGGGCATCATCGACACCGGTCGGTACGGTTCCAGGTCGAGCATCTGCTCGGCGACGCGTGGGTCGTCCGAGCGCAGCAACCGGATGTCCGGAATGCCCTTGCGGAGCATCAGGATGCGATCGAGCCCCATGCCGAGCGCCAGGCCCGACCACTCGGCCGGGTCAAGGCCTGCGCGGACCAGCACGTGCGGCGCCGCCAGCCCGCATTCGGCAACCTCGACCGCTTCGCCGCCGTCAATGACTTCGACTTCGCGGCCACCCGTGGTGTACGGATGCTCGGCGGCCATCCACCGCCAGTGGCGTCCCGGCACCACCGAATCAATAAGCCGGCCGACCATTCGGCTCAGGTCATCGTGGTCGAGCCGCCGCCGGCCGCGGCGTAGCAGCCACAGGTCGAGCTGGTGCGGAGTGCCGGTGTGCAGCCGGTCTATCGAGTCTCGGCGGTAGCAGATGCCGGGCAGCGCCAGCAGCACCTCGCCAGGTGCGTCCTGCTCGCGGGCGAGCCGGCGCAGCGCCGGTGGGATGCCTGCCGACGTATGGGCGCGAAGCACGCAGGTGTCGCTGATGTAGCGGGTGTAGCGCACTTCACGAGCGACGGCGTCGGGTGCGTAGCCGAGGTTGTCGTAGTTGTCCGCCACGGGTACGACCGGGCGGGTGCGGATGACCCGCGCGGGACAGCCCCACAACCGAGTCAGGGCAGCAACGGCATCGTCGACCAGCAGTTGCAGCGCGTGCGGCCCCTCGGTCGGGTCGGAGAGGTCGCGCGTGGACAACGCAGAAATGATCTGGGGGAGTGGAAGTTCGGACATGGCCAGGCCTTTCGAAGTTCGCGGAACGGATTGGGAGACCTCCCCCGGCCGGTCGTCCGCGAAAGTCAGGCGCGAGCACGCACCCGGCGGCGGACGTTCGCCGACCGGGGGCCGCTAAACCAGAGAGCCTGACCTGGCATGTCTGCAACTCTACCCGATGATCACCGTTGCCAACGGGTCGATTCTTCGGCCCTCAACAAAATGATCGCCCCATTAGGCCGGGACGCCGCGAGCGTCCAGCGCGTCCTGGACGATGCGCAGCCCGCTCAGGCCCGGCATCTTGGCGATGTGATCGTCGATCACGGCGGCGGCCGCGCGTCCGTCGCGCCCGCTCATCAGGTGGTGCAGGACGTGCCGTACCTCGGTCTCGGCCATGACACCCGAGCCGACCGGCCCCCAGAACTTCCGCAGGGCGAATCGGGCCAACTTCTGCGCCTTGGTGCTCCGGGCCAGCCGGTCGCGGGCCTGAGTGGCGTAGAACGCGACGTGCCGCGCCTCCTGCTTGGCGATCCGCTTGAGCAGCGCGCCGAGCACCGGGTGGCCTTCCAGTGCGGCCAGCCGGTTGTACGCGGTGATCGCGGACCACTCGTTGGCCGCACCCCAGATCATGTGGACAGCGGTGAAGTCCTGACCCACAATGTTGGCCATCAACGACTGCTTGATCGGATCGATCTTGTCGCGCCAGCCCAGCTTGAGCCGCTTGGCCTTGAGCTCGTCGTAATCGACGGTGATCCCGTGGGCGTCCAGCACGGCCGCGAGCGCCTCGCCGTGCCAGAACTCCTCCATGTTCCACATGGTCATGAACGCCGTCACCCCGGGGTCGCGGTGCGACGGGGTCACGAGCATGTCGCGGAGGTAGCAGATGGTGTGGTACTCGACGTCGCACATGTACCGGAGGCTGCGCAGCGTTTCGGGTGGAAGCGGGTTGTCGCGGAAATTTTCAATGGGTAAGTCCTGCCACTGCACGCCCTTGGACGTGCGCGTGTAATTGTCGATGTCGAACCCCAACCCGTTACTCCTTACTAAAACGAATGCTCGTTCTACTCAGGATTCAGTATCACCCGTATCCGAGTCTGGTTGCAAGGTCATTTCCGCGTGACTGCGGTGTGCTGCGACCTCATCCGCTGTCGGCGGATCTGCGCCTCGCCGGCCACAGGTGATGGCGGCGACGAGCCCGGCGTCATCGACGATCGTCCTAATCGTCGCGGCATCGAGGCTGGCCAGGCGATCGTGGTTGGCTGCACCGCCGAGCAGGTTACGTCGGTGGAGGGCGTCGATCAGCCCGGACGTGAACGCGTCACCCGCGCCGACGGTGTCGATGACGCGCACCGGCCGCGCAGGCACGGTGACGGCCACACCGTCTCCCGTTGCCGCGTACGACCCATCACCGCCGCGGGTCACGACCACGAGCGCCGGCCCGAGGCCGAGCCAGTCGGCGGCCACCTGCTCGACGGGAGTGTCCGGCTCCAGCCACGCGAGGTCCTCGTCGCTGACCTTGACCACGTCCGCCGCCTCGATGATCCCGCTGAGCAGGCGGCGAGCCCGCGACCGGTCGCCGAGCAGCCCCGGACGGACGTTGGGGTCAATGACGACCGTCACCCGGCCGCGGTCATGCTCACGCCGGACGAGGTTGGTGATCTCGGCTGCGCCCGGCGCCAGTGCGATGGCCAGCGAGCCGGTGCACAGTGCTGTCGCGGACTCCGGGAGCTGATCCGGAAGCTCGCCCGGCGTCCAGCCCCAGTCGGCCGTCCCGCTGACGTAGAAGTGGTAGGCGGCCCGGCCATCGGCGTCCAGCGAGACGATCGCGAGCGTGGCCGGCTCTGCCGCCTGGACGGCGTGAGAGAGTCCGACCTGATTACGCAGCAGATGGTCCCGGACGAGGGCACCGAACGCCCCGGTGCCGAGCCGGGCCACCAACTCGGTCGGCGCGCCGAGTCGAGCCAGACCGACCGAGACGTTGGCCGGTGACCCGCCGGGAACCGGGCGGTACCGCCCGTCCGGTTCACCGACCAGGTCCACCAACGCTTCACCTGCGACCACGATCACGCAGCTACGGTACGGCTTCCCGCCGATCTGGTCCCGCCGCAATCCATAGTCCGGATCGTCCTGACCGCAGACGGCCGCGAGGCCTCGGTACCCGATTCCGCTAGTGTCGCCTCGTGGCTAGCGTCCCGAGCATTTCGTACTCGATCACTGTCCGCCTGGAGGTCCCCGCCGGAGGGGCGGCCGTGAGCGAGCTCACGTCGGCGGTCGAGAAGGCCGGCGGGCTCGTGACGGCCCTCGACGTCACGGCCTCCGGCCACGAACGCATCCGGGTGGACGTCACCTGTGCGGCCACCTCGACCGCGCACGCGGATGAGTTGGTTGTCGCATTGCGCTCCGTCGAGGGCGTCACGATCGACAAGGTCAGCGACCGGACGTTCCTCGTCCACCTGGGCGGCAAACTCGAGGTCAAGTCGAAGGTGCCGATTCGCAACCGCGACGACCTCTCGCTCGTCTACACGCCCGGTGTCGCGCGGGTATGCACCGCGATCGCCGAGAACCCCGAGGACGCGCGCCGGCTCACTATCAAGCGCAACACGGTGGCGGTTGTGACGGACGGCTCGGCGGTGCTCGGCCTCGGCAACCTCGGCGCCACCGCGGCCCTCCCCGTGATGGAGGGCAAGGCGGCGCTGTTCAAGCGGTTCGCCGACATCGACGCGTTTCCGATCTGCCTTGACACTCAGGACTCCGACAAGATCGTCGAAATCGTGCGTGCGATCGCACCGGTCTTCGCGGGCATCAACCTCGAGGACATCTCGGCGCCGCGCTGCTTCGAGATCGAGGCGCGGCTGCGCGAGCAGTTGGACATCCCGGTGTTTCACGACGACCAGCACGGGACGGCAATCGTGGTGCTGGCCGCGCTCTACAACGCGTTGAAAGTGGTCGGCAAGGACATCGAGTCGATCAGGATCACGATGGCGGGCGCCGGCGCAGCAGGACGAGCGATCGCCGGGCTACTCCTGGAGGCTGGGGTACGCGACATCGTCGCGGCTGACCGCAGCGGCGTGATCCACCGCGGTCGCGACCGGCTGCACGGGGTGGCGGAGTGGTTCACCGAGCACACGAATCCGAGGGGCGTAACAGGAACCTTGCGTGACGCGCTTGCCGGCGCGGACGTGTTCATCGGAGTGTCCGGGCCTAACATCCTCACGGGCGACGACATCGCGACGATGGCGGACGGCGCGGTCGTGTTCGCCCTCGCCAACCCCGACCCCGAGGTCGACCCGGTCGCGGCCGCGCACCATGCCGCCGTGGTCGCGACGGGGCGCAGCGACTATCCCAACCAGATCAACAACGTGCTGGCCTTCCCCGGTGTCTTCCGGGGGCTGCTCGACGCGCACAGCAAGTCCGTCACGCCTGAGATGCTCCTGGCCGCCGCCCAGGCGCTGTCGGAGACGGTGACGGACGAGGAGCTCAACCCCGCCTACATCATGCCGAGCGTGTTCCACCCGGGCGTGTCCGAGACGGTGGCAGCCGCTGTTCGCAAGAGTGTCGAGGACGTCCGCCGCGCCATCGTCGAGACCGGAGAGATCCCCGCCCAGCCTGTCTAACCTTGCGTTGATCATGCAAAACGGGAACCGCGACACGCCCACGCACTCCGCGTCCGTGGAGAGGTTCTAGCCAACCCGCGTGTCGCGGTTCCCGTTTTTGCATGATCAACGCGGTTGGGTCAGGAGGCCGCGCTGGTAGGCGATGGATACGGCCTCGGTGCGGCTGGCGGCGTCCAGCTTGGCCATCACCCGCGACACGTGGACGCTGACCGTCTTCTCGCTGATGAACAGCTCCTCGCCGATCTGCCGATTCGTTCTGCCGGCCGCCACGAGCCGCAGCACAGCGGCTTCCCGTGGTGTCAATGTGCCGGAGACCGGGGCTGCGGCACCCCGGAGGCCCAGTCGGGCCCGGCTGCCCAGCCCGCGGCACGCCTCGGTCAGCGGCTCGGCGCACAGCCGGTCGGCTACCTCGAGGGCGGCCCGGATTTCGGCGGCCGCGCCGTCCCGGTCGCCTGTCGTCGCCAGGACGTCGGCAAGGCGCCAGCGGGCGAGCGCCTGCGGATAGATCTCGCCGTATCCGAACGCCTCGACGACCTCCCGCCACAGCGCCGGGTCGTTCTCGGCGAGCAGGCGGCTGCGCTCGGCACGTGCCCGCGCCAGCCAGGCCAGCCCCTCCGGACCCAGTGTGTGCGTACGCGGGATGCCGTGCTCTGCGGTGTTCTCGGCGTACTCGGTATACCGCAGACCCTTGTCGACCGCGTCGCGCTCGGCACGGGAGTCCTGCCGGTGGCGGGCCTGTGCGGCGAGGTCGGCCGCGGCGCCGGCGGCGAGAGTCGCCATCCGGATGCCGGCCAGCGGCCACTCCGTGCTGGACTGCTTGCGGATGACGTCCAGGGCCTCGTCGATGAGCTGCATGGCGGTGAGCGGGTCGCCCTCCCAGCAGGCGATCTCGGCGCCGGCCACGCCGGATAGCTGGGCGATCTGGTCATCGTGCAGCCACTCCGGCCGCACCTTCACGAACATCCGCTTGGCGGCGTCGAACTGGCCGCGGCCAGCCTGAACCAGCCCGCCCGCGGCGGCGATCAGCGCCGAGATGGTGTCGGAGACCTGCTCGTTCGGCGGAGTAGCGGCCGCGGCGGCGCTGTCCCAGTCGCCGCGGGCGTAGTGAGTCATGACCTGCATCCAGCGCAGCGACCGCCCGTACGGACTCCACGTCAGCCCGACCTCGGTCGCCCGCGCCACGCCATCGTCGGCCGCCTGAGCCGCCCTGTCGAGCCGGCCCAACTCGTACTCGTTGGTGCACAGGTTGAACCGGGCGCGCAACTCGACCTCGTGCGCACCCGCCTCGGCGGCCTTCTCACGGGCCCGCACCAGCAGGCCGCACGACTCGTCGGGCCGCCCTTCACGCATGTCGACGTACGCGAGCGTGATCAGCGAATCGGCCTGCGCCGACGCGGAGCCAGCTGCCCGAGCATCCGAGATGGCGGCCTCCGCGTGCGCGCGGGCCTCGCCGACGTTGTCCCGAACGGACCGGGCGAGTACTGCAAGGACCCGCGCCCGCTCCTTGCCGGGCTCGGTGTGCTCGACGAGACGCCAGGCTTCATCGATCACGTCGCGGGCCGTCTCGTACTGGCTGTTGGCGAGGAGCAGCTCGCTGAGTTGGCGGCGCACGTCGGCCCGTTCGACAGGATCGTTTGCGACGTCGGCGCGGGCCACCGCGGCCCGGGCGTAGGCGAGACCCCGCTCCGGTTGCCCGGCGGCAGCGGCCACGTACGCCGCCTTGCGGAGCAATGCGAGCTCGCTGACGCCCGCACGCGCCTCGGCATCGTCGACCGCGTCCCAGAGCTCCAGAGCCTGCTCGACGTGTCCGAGCTCCGCGCCCAGTGCCCCGACCGTCATCGCGTAGTCGGCAGCGCGCACCGAGGCGGTGAGTGCCGTAGCCAGGTCGTTGCTGTGCAAGCTGTGGAACGCGAGATACTCCGCGGCCCGCGGATCGGGGTTCTCGGTGGCGAGCTTGGCGTAGGCGGTGTGGAGCCGGACTCGCTCGCCCGGCAGCAGGTCGGAGTACACGGCCTCGCGGAGCAGGGCGTGCCGGAACGTGTACGCGTCGGCGAACGACTCGCTGGGAACCAGAATGTGGTGCTGGATCGTCTCGCGCAGCGCCGCGTCGAGCTCGTCGTACTCCATGCCCAGGACGCCTGCCAGGGTGGCATGGCGTACGTGCCGCCAGCCGGTCACTGAGGCGGCACGCACCACGCGCTGGGCGGTGGCGCCCAGTTGTTCGACACGGGACAGCAGGACGTCGGCGAGTCCGGTCGGCAGGCCATCCGGCCGAATGGCCGCGGCGGCGAGCAGCTCTTCGGCGAAGAACGCGTTGCCCTCCGAACGCTCGGCGACACTGCCCACGGCATCGTCGTCGAGCGTGTCTTCGGCGAGCGCACGGACGAAGATCCGCGCATCGTCAGGATTGAACGGCTGAAGGTCGAGGCGATCGACGACGGGCAGCCGGACCAGCTCAGCCAGCAATGGCCGCAGCGGATGCTGCCGGTGCAGGTCGTCAGACCGGTACGTCGCCACCACCAACAGCCGCTGCCGCCCGATGCGGGACAGCAGGAACGAGAGCAGGTCGCGCGTCGACGGATCGGCCCAGTGCATGTCCTCGATCGCGAGCACGACCGTCCGATCGGCCGCGAGCTCGGTGAGTGCCCCGAGCACCGCGTCGAACAGCCGTAGCTGGCCGAGCTTGCTGCTGCCGCCATCGTCGGCCGGCACCGGGCTGGGTAGCCCGGCCAAACTCCCGACGCCCGTGAGCCCGGCGAGGACGGGCCAGGCGGCGACAGCGTCCGGGTGGCTGACCCGCAGCCGCTCGAAGACCTCGGTGAATGGAAGGAACGGCAGGCCGGCGTCACCAACCCCGAGGCATCGGCCGAGGAGGACGAGCGCCCCATCGGACTCTGCTCGGGCGCCGAACTCGGACAGCAGCCGGCTCTTTCCGACGCCGGCCTCGCCGGAAATGAGCACCGCGCTGGCCGCACCATCATGGGTGCGGCGCAGCGCGGCGGTGAGCTGCTCTAGCTCGGCATTGCGGGCGACGAATGCGACGCCCGACCCCAGTCGTGGCACATGACCGATGCTTGCACACGGCTCTGACATCTTGCGCAGCCGATCACACCGGGTGCGGCCATTCGGTCAGCGAATAGATGGACCGCCGGATCCGGTCGCCGATCGCCGCAGCGGTCCTGCGGGTACGTCGATTCCGGGTACGTGGAACCACTCGGGCTGCGCGCCCGCGCCGGTAAGCCTCGGCCTCCCGGCGGAGTTGGTCCTGCCGGTGGGTGGTCTGAGCGAGCATGTGATCTGGTGCTAATGCCATGGCGTGCTCCTCAATCTCGTTGATAACCACGAGATTCGTCGTAAGGAGCCACCCCAGGCATCGGGCAGCCACGCACACTCTTGGCGGAGGCACCTTACCTGAGCAGCGCCGGCCTTACTCGGGGCTGCCGTCGCATAGCCACCGGCAGAAACGTGATGCCCCGCGTGTAAAAGTTAGGTAAGGCTAAGCATAAGATGGCCGGCGCTGAGACGTCCGTCCACGACTTGGAGGCATTCACCCCATGCGCCTGCGCACCCTCTCGTCCGCTGCGGTGGCCACCGCTGCCGCTGTTGTCCTGGCCGCGTGCGGAGGGGACGACGAAGCCAGCGGCGTGGACGAATCCAAACTGGTCCTGTACTCGGGCCGGGGTGAGTCGCTCGTTCAGCCGGTCATCGACCAGTTCGAAGAGGCCACCGGCGTCGAAGTGTCGGTGCGGTACGGCAACACCGCCCAGCTCGCGGCTCAGCTGCTCGAAGAGGGCGACCGCTCGCCGGCCGACGTGTTCTTTGCACAGGACGGCGGTGCCCTGGGGGCGATGACCAAAGCGGGCATGTTCACCGAGTTGCCGGGCGAGGTGATTGATGTCGTCGACGAACGGTTCCGGGCCGACGACGGGACGTGGGTCGGCACCAGCGGCCGTGCGCGGGTGATCGCATACAACGGCGACGAGCTCGACGAGGCAGAGGTGCCGGACAGCGTCTTCGATCTCACTGCGCCCGAGTGGAGCGGCCGGGTCGGTATCGCCCCCGGCAATGCGTCGTTCCAGGCGTTCGTCACCGCGATGCGGGTGCTCGAGGGCGACGACGTCGCGCAGCAGTGGCTCGAGGACATGGCGGCCAACGGCGTCGAGCGCTTCGACAACAACATCCTGGTGCTCGACGCGGTGGACGACGGCATCGTGGATCTGGGCCTGATCAACCACTACTACTGGTACGAACGGGTCGCTGAGGAGGGCGAGGACGCGGTGTCCGCCCGCCTCAAGTTCCTCCCTGGAGACGATCCGGGTGCGCTGATCAACGTGGCCGGTGCCGGCGTGCTGACCAGCTCTGACCGCGGCGACGAGGCGATGCAGTTCGTCGAGTACCTGCTCAGCGAGGACGCCCAGGCCTACTTCGCCGACGAGACCAAGGAGTACCCGCTGCGGTCCGGTATCCCCACGTCTGAGGGGTTGCCACCACTGGAAGGCCTGGACGCGCCGGCGATCGACTTGTCTGACCTGGACTCGCTGGAGGAGACGCTGCGGATGATCGAGGAGGCCGGCCTCACCTGATGGTCGCTCCACCCGTCGGCCCAGTCCATGCCGATTCCGCCGGAGCGCCCGGCGAATCGCAGGGCGGCACGGTGCACCGTAAGCGGCCGCCGGCCGTGCTTATCGGGCCGGCCATCGTGGCCGCTGCGATAGCGCTGCTGCCACTCGGCTATCTCGTGGTCCGCTCCCTGGAGCGCGGGCCGGTGGAGCTGTTCGAGATCCTCTGGCGCGACCGCACCGTCCGGCTGACCCTGCACAGTCTGTTCCTGACCGCGACGGTGACCGGGTTGTCGCTGGTGGTCGGCGTGTCCCTGGCGTGGCTCACCGCGCGGACCACGCTGCCGGGACGCGCCGGCTGGGCGGTGGTCGCGGCGCTGCCGCTGGCCGTCCCGTCGTATGTCGCGGCGTACGTGTGGATCGCGGCATTCCCGCGGCTCGACCCGTTCTTCGGCTCGGTGCTCGTGCTGACCCTGTGCTGCTACCCGTACGTCCTGCTGCCGGTCGCGGCCATGCTGCACCGAGCAGACCCGGCCCTCGAAGAGGTGGCCCGCTCGCTGGGCCGGGGGCAGTGGCGCACGTTCTTCGCCGTCACGCTGCGGCAGGTCCGGCCGGCGGCCGCGGCGGGCGCGCTGCTGGTGGCGCTGTACACGATGTCGGACTTCGGCGTCCCGGCGATCCTGAGGCTGGACGTCTTGACCCGGGATATCTTCATCTCCTACCGGTCCAGCTTCGACGGGACGCGGCCGGCCGCCCTCGGGCTGGTCCTGGTCGCGCTCACGCTGGTGATCGTGTGGGGCGAGGGGAGGAGCCGGGGACGGGCCGCGCAGGCACGGGTCGGGTCGGGGGCGGCGCGCCAGCACCAGCCGGTCCTGCTGAGCCGCTGGGCGACCACGGCCGGGCTGGGGTGGCTGAGCTTCGTGGCGGCGCTGGCCCTGGGTGTGCCGATCGTGAGCCTGGGCTACTGGATCGCCCGCGGCACCTCCGCCGGACTGGATCTCGGAGCCCTCGGGTCGGCCGCCGCGTCCACCGTGTGGGTCGCCGCAATGGGCGCCCTTGTGACGACGGCGCTTGCGGTACCGGTCGGCGTTCTCGCGGCGCGCTACCGCTCCACGGGGGTTCGCGCGCTCGAGCAGGCGTCCTATGCAGGTCACGCCCTGCCCGGCCTCGTGGTCGCACTGTCGCTGGTGTTCTTCGGGGTGCGGTACGCCGAGCCGATCTACCAGCGGGCGCCGTTGCTGGTCATCGCCTACGCCGTACTGTTCCTTCCGGCCGCGGTCGGAGCGGTGCGGGCGTCGGTCTCGCAATCCCCTCCGGTGCTGGAGGAGGTGGCCCGGTCGCTGGGCCGGTCGCCGGGACGGGTGCTGCGGGACGTGACACTGCCGCTGGCGGGGCCGGGGGTGGCCGCGGGTGCTGCGCTCGTCTTCCTGACCGTGATGAAGGAACTGCCGGCGACGCTGCTGCTGCGCCCCACGGGCATGGAGACCCTCGCAACCAGGCTGTGGGCGAACACCGAGGTGAGCGCGTACGCGGCCGCTGCTCCCTACGGCGCGCTCCTGATCTTGCTGGCGGCGCTGCCGACCTTCCTTTTGGGGTACCGGCGGCGATCGTCCACACTTGAAGCTGAGCCGGCACGCGCAGGCCGGCTCGATCATGCGGAGGTGGCAACGTGAGCGAGCTCGTGGTCGAGGGACTGGTGAAGTCCTTCGGTGGCCCGCGAGTACTCGACGGCCTGGACCTCACCGTCCCGGAGGGCGCTCTGGCCGCGGTGCTCGGGCCGTCCGGCTGCGGCAAGACCACGCTGCTGCGCGTCGTGGCCGGCTTCGAGCCTGCGGACGCGGGCACCATCGTGCTCGGCGGCACGAAGGTGGCGGGGGAGGGCCGGCACGTCCCTCCGGAGCGCCGACGGGTCGGCGTCGTCCCGCAGGAGGGCGCGCTGTTTCCGCACCTGACCGTGGCAGGCAATGTGGGCTTCGGCCTCGGCCGGGGACGCAAGCACGCCGCGCGCATCGACGAGCTGCTCGAGCTGGTCGGGTTGGCCGGTTTCGGCGACCGGATGCCGTTCGAGCTGTCTGGTGGCCAGCAGCAGCGGGTGGCCCTGGCCCGCGCCCTGGCACCAGGGCCTGCGCTGGTCCTGCTCGACGAGCCGTTCAGCGCGCTCGACACCGGGCTGCGGGCGTCCGTCCGGGACGACGTCCGGACGGCCCTGCGGGCTGCGGGTGCGACCGCCGTCCTGGTCACGCATGACCAGGAAGAAGCGCTGTCCATGGCTGACCTAGTGGCGGTCATGGACGCCGGACGGATCGCGCAGGTCGCATCGCCCGGCGAGCTGTACGCCGCGCCGGTCGACCTCGGAGTGGCGACGTTCGTCGGCGATGCCGTGGTGCTCGACGTGGTGGCGGACGGCATGCACGCCGACAGCGCCCTCGGACCGCTCGAGCTGCGCGAGGCGGTGCACGGCTCCGGACGGGTCGTCGTCCGTCCCGAGCAGATCACCCTGACCGACGCGGGCAGCGGCATTCCCGCCACGGTGACGGCCACGGTCTTCTACGGCCACGACGCACTCGTCCGGGTCGACGTTGCCGGTTCCGACGGCCCGGTGCCGGTCGCGATCAGGCGGCTCGGAGCGCCCACGGACGTCTCGATCGGCGAGAGCGTCGGCGTCCAGGTGGTCGGCCCGGTCAGTTTCTACCCCGCCGCGTGACGGCGGGACGTCCGAACGTGCACCATTGTGCCCATGAGTCTCGCGGGACGGTTATTAGTGGCGGCGCCAGCCCTCGCTGACCCGAACTTCGAGCGGACGGTCGTCCTGATGCTCTCGCACGACGATGACGGCGCGCTCGGCGTGGTCGTGAACCGTCCGACGGAAGTGCCGATCACATCGATCCTGCCGGATTGGCAGCCTGTGGTCTCGCAGCCGGATGTGGTGTTCCGTGGCGGGCCGGTCAGCCTGGACAGCGCGCTCGGTTTGGTGATCCTCGCGAACGAGGACGAACCGCTGGGCGTGCGCAGGGTCAGGGGCCAGCTCGGTGTCGTCGACCTGGACGCGCCGCCGGAGGTGGTCTCACCCGCCGTGGCGGGCATGCGGGTGTTCGCGGGCTACGCGGGGTGGTCCCCCGATCAGCTCGAGTCCGAGATCGACGAGGGCGCGTGGTACGTCGTGGACGCCGAGACCACGGATGCGTTCACGAACTCCGCCGAGGACCTGTGGCGCTCGGTTCTCCGGCGTCAGTCCGGGCCGCTGTCGTGGCTCGCGACGTTCCCAGCCGACCCGTCGCTCAACTAGCGCTGCGCCGGCCGGCCGGTCTCGACGCCGTCACCCTCTTACTGCGCCGAGCCGCGCATGTCGATGACGCCGGCGAAGTCCGCGACGTCACGGCGGATCCGCGCATACCGTGTGCCACACCAGCGGATGGCCCTTCACCAGCACGCCGCGGTCCTGGAACCACCGGGCCGCAGTGAGGATCTTTTGTGTGGCCAGCTTGCCGCGCTCGGGCTCGAACCGGCCCTAGGAGAACGGCAACGTGGTCGCGTTGAACGTGGAACCACAGGTCGGCGAGGCGCTGCTCGTAGTCCGCGTCCTGAGGCGTGCCTTTCGCCAGGTCGATCAGGCCGAAGCCGATGCAGCCGAACTGGAAGCGGTGCCGCATCTGCTCAACCGTGACGTCCGTCCCTGCCAACGGGCGACCGTCGGGGCCGAGCACCGTGACCACGGCGTCAGCGCGCCGGTGCACAAGGGACGGGTCGGGCGTCCGACCTGCGGCGGGTGGGGTGGACAGGCTGGTGGCAAATGGCATCGCGGCGCGCTCCTGCGTATGTCTGTTGACGATCGCGCCAGACTGCCAGAAGGCCGGGCAGGAGCGGGTTACGTGCCGCTACTTGTCGTCGTCGCCGCCCTCGTCACCAGGACGCATCTTGGCCCAGATCTCCTTGCACGTCGGGCAGACCGGGTACTTCTCCGGATCGCGGCTGGGCACCCACACCTTGCCGCATAGGGCGATGACCGGCGTCCCGTTGACCATGGCGTCCGTGAGCTTGTCCTTCGCCACATAGTGCGAAAGCCGCTCGTGGTCGCCGTCGCCCGTACTCGGCCGGGTGCGGGTCTCTTCGATGGTCTGCGCGCCGGGACTCAGTTGCGTGCTCACAATGCCCAGTCTACGGGTCGATCACGTTCAGCATGCCTGTCGGTGCCGTACCA
>JASLBX010000285.1 GCA_030146385.1 Jiangellaceae bacterium
GAGCAATCGAGTGACTGTCATGTCCGAAGATGCGCCGGTGAATGCTGGCGCCACCGAGACGACTGCGTCGGCGGCGTACTTGGCGGTACGGAGGATTCAGGACAAGTTGCACTGCTGGGCGATCGCCGACGGCGGTCGCCGGTTTGATGATCTGTTCAACCTGGTGTGTGACCCGGCCGTGCTCGTCGTCGCGTGGGAACGCGTGGCGGGCAACAAGGGGGCGCGCACGCCTGGGATCGACAGGGCCACAGTGTCCTGGATCGCGTCCCAGGTCGGGGTCGGGGCGTTCTTGCACGAGGTCCGAGAGCAGTTGAAGGCTCGGACGTTCACGCCCGCGCCGGTGCGGCGGGTAATGATCCCAAAGGCGAGCGGGAAACTGCGCGCCCTGGGCATTCCGACGGAGGCGGCATAGTGCCGCGCCGTCCAGTGATGATTTGGGTTTCGTTGTTGTCACCCATCCGTTCCATCCGCTGAACGGGCAGCGGTTGGACGTTCTCTATGTCAAGCGCAGGGTCGAGGCGTCGGTGTTCGTCTGCTCGGGTGGTGTCAGCGGTCAGATCACGTTGCCGTCCTCGTGGACCGATCGTGGCCAGCCAGCTGGGGCGCACCGGTTGTCGGTGCAGGGGTTGGCCGAGCTGTTGGTGACGACACGCGCGATCCAGGGTCGTTGATTGTGATGCCTGATCGCGACATACTCTTGTGTGATGGTAGAACACAAGAGGGATCTGTCGGGGTTGTCGACGCGGGCGTTGCTGGCGCGTCGGCGCCGGTTGGCGGCTCGGCTGGGAGATGTGGAGCAGGTGCTGTCCGGGTCGCTGACCGAGCAGACACGCCGGTGCGGCAAGGCGGGCTGTCGCTGCGCCGACGGCGAGCCGCACGGCCCGTACACCTATTTCGCCGTCAAGACGGATGGTCGTGCTCGGTTGCGGTATGTGCCGGCGAACTTGGTGGCCGCGGTGCGTGCTCGCCTGGCGCGGGGCGAGCAGGTCGAGGCGGTGTTGGTGCAGATCTCGGCGATCAACGCCGAACTGTTGGCCAGACGAGAGCTGGAATAGCTGATGGTGGGCGCTGGCACGCTGACCTCGTCCGCGCAGGCGGAAGCGGTGACGGTGCTGGCCAACATGACGATGACGGCGTTGGAAGGTGGCGGCGATGAACGGCGAAGTGAAGATCACCAGCAGCCACCGCGACCGGCTCGCGGTGATCTACCTGCGCCAGTCATCGATGGTCCAGGTGCGCGAGCACACCGAGTCCACGACCCGGCAGTACGGCCTGGCCGACGAGGTGGTCCGGCTGGGATGGGCCCGCACCGACGTGGTCGTGATCGACACCGACCTGGGAGTGTCGGGCCGGTGGGGTGTGGTCCGCGAGGGGTTCACCGAGCTGGTCGGGCGGGTCTGCACGGGCGAGGTCGGGGCGATCTTCGGGATCGAGATCTCGCGGCTGGCCCGCTCGAACGCCGAGGTGGCCAGGTTGATGGAGTTCGCCGCGATCACCCAGACCCTGCTGATCGACGCCGACGGCGTCTACGACCCGGCCGATATCAACGATCGTATGCTGCTCGGGATGAAGTCCACGATCGGCGAGGTCGAACTTCACGTGATGGCGCAGCGGCTGCACGCTGCCAAGAAGGCCGCGGCCGAACGGGGCGAGCTGCGCACCCCGCTGCCGGTCGGGTATGTCTACGACGACGCCGACCAGGTCGTGATCGACCCCGATGCCGAGGTCCAGGCCGCGATCGGTGACGTGTTCGCCTCGTTCGCCGCGTGTGGTTCGGCCTACGGGGTGGTGACGGCGTTCGCGCAGCGGCGGTTCCCGCTGCGCGCCTACGGCGGCGCCTGGGCTGGGCAGCTGCGCTGGGGCCGCCTCACCCACGCCCGAGTGCTAGGCGTGTTGCGCAACCCGGGCTACGCCGGCGCCTACGTGCACGGCCGCTACACCTCCAAGCGCAGCGTGAATCCCGACGGGACGGTGCGCACCACGATGACCGAACGGCCACGCGCCGAGTGGCCGGTGCTGATCAAAGACCACCACGAGGGTTACATCTGCTGGGCGGACTACCTGGCCAACGAGACGAAACTCGCGGCCAACCGCACCAACGCCGGAGCCCGGCCACCCCGGGAGGGATCCGCGCTGTGTCAAGGGATCATTGCCTGCGGGTCCTGCGGCAAGCCGATGCGGACGAACTACCACTCCGACCAGAGACCGTCGTATGAGTGCTCGTCCCGCGCCGACCGGCTGACCACGCCGACCTGCCGCTCGGTTGTCGCGGCCACCGTCGACGACGCGGTCGCTGATCGGCTGCTCAAGGCGTTGAACCCGGCCGAGGTGGCGCTCGCCCTGGCCGCAGCCGACGAGGTCACCGACCGGCACCAGCGGGTCAGCCGAGCCGCCGAGCTCGCCGTGGAACGTGCCCGCTACGACGCCGACCGGGCCGAACGCGCCTTCGCCGCGGTGGAGCCGGAGAACCGGCTGGTCGCCAGCACCCTCGAGGCGCGGTGGGAAACCAAGCTCGCCGCGCTGACCGGGGCCGAACAAGCACTCGAAGCCGCCCAGGACGCGCTGCCGCCACTACCCGGTCGGGCCGAGTTGGAGAAACTCACCGCTGACCTGCCAGGACTGTGGCACGCGTCCACCACCACCAACAAGGACCGCAAACGGCTGCTGCGGACCCTGATCGCCGACATCACCCTGCTGCCCGAGACTGAGCGCAGCAAGGTGCGAATCGGGATCCGCTG
>JASLBX010000292.1 GCA_030146385.1 Jiangellaceae bacterium
ATGGACGGAGCCGTTCACCGACTCCCACGCCTGCCCGATCGGGGTCCGGTATTCGAAAGCGCCGATGTCCGGCAATCCGGCGTACAGCTCCCCGCCGGCGTAGTCGAGGCCACCGTTGTCCTCGATGTCGATGCCCATACCGATTCCGCGAGATCCCGAGGTGAGCTGCAGCGGTAGCGCGCTGTCGAGACGCGGCCCCGAATCTTCTGTGCCGTACGGACCGGTGATCTGGCCGGCGAACAGCGGTTCGCCCACCACGGGCTTCGGATCGGAGCCGGGGATCGCAAGTTCGGCGCCGCCGTACAGGTTGGCCTGATAGTCGATCGTTGGGCTCGTCGTCAAGGACGCGTTCGCCCGCGTGGAGTACAGCACGTTGTTCCAGAGGTGGTATTCGGCCTCGAGGTACTGACCAAAGCTGTAGGCGAGATAGTTGCTCGCGTCGTTGTAGAAGGTGTTGTTGTAGACGTACGCGGTCGTTCCGCGGACCGAGTGCAGGTAGATCTGGTAGCGCTCGTTGCTCGCGATGACGTTGTTCCGGACGATCGAGTCGCCGAAGCCGCGACCGCACTGGCAGAGCAGGATGCCATCGCCGTTGTGGTGAACAAAGTTGTACTGCACGACGATGTTCGTCGTCGCGATGTCAGGGTCGATGCCGTTGGAGTCCGCGCCGCCGGCCTTCTGCTCGGTCTCGTAGACCTCGTTGTACTGGACGAGGACATCGTCCGCGTTGTACATCTCGATCCCGGACGTCCCGGTGCGGTAAACGACGTTCTGCTCCACCAGCCCGCCCCGGGTCCCGGTCAGGTAGATGCCGTTGGCCCCGTAGTCGGTGCCGTCTTGGGTGATGAAGTTGTTCCGGATGACCACGTTGGTGTGTGGCGCAAAACGCGCGTCGTCCCGGCTCGCCCGCTCGCCCCAGCCAGTGTGCACCGCATCGTTCCCGACGTACTGCTTGACGATGATGCCGCCGAACGAGGTGCGCTTGATGGTGGAGTTCTCCACGACGATGCCGTCGAACACGGTCGGCTCACCCGGGTAGGATGGGTCGGCGGCCAACCCGCGGAACACGATCCCGCCGGTGTTCTTCGACCGGTCCCAGCCGGTCCTGAACGTGATGCCAGGCCGGTCGATACCGGTCGACCCACCGATCCAGTTCACCTCTCCAGTGACGTCGTGCACATCCACTGCATCGATGCGGAAGTTCGCCAGCCGACCGCCGACGTCGCCGCTAATGTGGACGCCGCGGAAGTCGCCGAGGTTGGTGCCCGGCTCACCATCGCCCAGCGGGACCTCGTTGGTCACCTCGAGGTTCCGAAGCACCCAGTGTTCCTGGTTGTGCAGCCGTACCGCGTCCGCTACCTGACCAGCCCCGTGGATCGCGGGTTTGCCACCCTTGCCATACCGGTCGACCACGATCGGGTGACCCTCCGTACCTGATCCTTTGGGCCAAAGTTGGCCGGTCCAGCTCTGGTCGGCCCGCAGCAGAATCCGATCGCCAGGGCTGAACGTCGTCTCGTTGATCTTGCCGAGCGTTCGCCACGCTGCGTCTGGCGCGGTTCCGGCCGCTTCGTCGTCGCCGTTCACAGCATCCAGGTAGTACGTCGTCCCCAGTGCTTCAACCGGACCGGCCGCCGAGGCCCCTGTCCAACCAAAGCTCACCAGGCCGATCAAGACCGCCAGGACGACTGTCAGCCTGCGAGACCGCACCGACTTCCACTCGGCATGGGGCATAGAACCGTAGCGGTCTGGGAGAAGTGCCATGAGCGGACTCCTTCGGCCGTCGTCTTGGGAAAACGTATTCCGCCATTGGTCGGAAACCGTATTCCGTGCCTGCGGGTACGTCAAGAGGTGGTCAGTAGAGGGACGGCATTAGGGAGCGACTCGTGGATCGTACCGGTTGCGGGCCGCGGTGCTGTCGCGGACGACAAGATGTCCATGCACGGTCAGATGCCTCGGCTCCGAACGTTCGCTGGTGGCGAGCCGGATCGCCCTGGTGCCCGCGTCGGCCAACGGCAGCGCCACAGTCGTCAAACGCGGGGTGACGTCTTCAGCAAGCTGGATGTCGTCGAATCCGGTCACCGACGCGTCTATGGGCACCCGGATGCCGGCGGAACGTAGGGCGCTCAGCGCCCCTATCGCTATGACGTCGTTGGCGGCCAGGAACGAATCGGTATCGCCCAACCCCTCGGCCACCAGCTGCCGAGCGGCGTCGAACCCACCCTGGCGGCTCACATCACAATCAACGATCCGAATATCCCGTGGGTCGGCACCCGCCTGCCGGAGGCCCTCGACGAATCCCGCCGCGCGGGCCGACATCGATGCGTTTCGACGATGACGTCCGGCCAGCACCACGACTCTCCTGTGCCCCGATTCGCCGAGGTAGACCCCGACTTCCCGCGCAGCGCCGTAGTTATCGAAGCTGATCGAGTCGAACGGCATGTCGGTGTCGCCGACGATCACGGCCCGTCCGCCCTCGCGTTCGTACGCGAGCAGCTCGTTCAAGAGGCGCCCCTGTAGTGCGTCGACCTTGATTCTGCTGGAGGTCAGGACGAGTGCCCGCGGACGGAGCGCACGAAGCTGCCGGACGGTGTCGAGCTGCCGTTGCGGGGTTCCACGCGTCGAGGAGACGGTGACGAATGCGCCCGCGGTCCGCGCCTCCCGCTCCATCGCCGCGACGACCGATGCAATGGACGGTGTGGTGAGATCGTCTGCAATGAGTGTTATCGAGTCACTCGTGCCGCGCATCGCCCGAGCCGCCGCGTCGGCGGTATAGCCAAGTGCGGCCGCCGCGGCGACGACCCGCTCCTTGTACTCAGCCCCGACCTTCCGGGAGCTGGGCCCCAATACGCGGGACGCCGTGGCAAGGGACACACCCGCCTTCGCGGCCACGTCACGCAGCGTTACGGTCGCCCTCGCTGCATGTGGCATCGCGGTCACCTCCCCGTTCCACAGCTCGCTACGCCATACCGCCCTCCGGCTAAGGACGAGAGTACTGACGCTGGACCGCGTGACAGCCAGACAGGGTCGCGCGTCAGCGGTAACAGCCGACCCCACGGCCCGTCATTGACGCAACCCAGACAAGGAGATCAAGATGCTCGCTGAACCAGCCAGATGGTCCCATCCTTGTGGCAACACCCTGGTCCCATCACGCTGGCAGGTGACATCGATATCGTCCGGCCTGGGTGTCTCGACCCCCGTGACGGACCGTTGAGATGCAACAAGCCGATGTCGCCCCAGCACTGCGTGGGCCGATCTCCGTCCTTCCTGGTGGCAAGTCGGGCGCCCGAGTGCCCTGTCATCTTGACGCGTACGGCGCGCCGGCCGGTTCACAGCAACGGTCAAATCACGGTCAAACGATCAAGAAGCCGTTCACCCGTTACGGGCAACCGGCCTCTGACCTGGTGTTTTGCGTCGGGGTGGCGGTGTGCTGGTTCAGGACATCCCGGACCGGTGTCTCAAGACACGCCGGACTGATGTCTAGGGAGATCCCGGGCTGACAGGTTGCCGGCATCGAGTGTGCCGGCATGACACTTTCCCGTTTGCTGATCACCTCTGTGGTGGTCGAGAAGCGATCCGTTGCCGAAGTCGCCGTCCAGTACGGCGTCTCCCGCTCGTGGCTGTACGAGCTGCTGGCCCGCTACCGGCGCGAGGGCGAGGCCGCGTTCGAGCCCCGTTCCCGACGTCCACGCTCGGCGCCGACCGCGCTGTCGGCCGACGTGGTCGAGCTGATCGTCGAGCTGCGCGAGAAGCTGACCGCGACCGGCATGGACGCCGGCCCGGACACCATCCGCTGGCACCTAGC
>JASLBX010000305.1 GCA_030146385.1 Jiangellaceae bacterium
CGACCTGCCCGTGCTCGTCGTCGACGCCCCCCGGTCTTGCCGTTGGTGCCGGTGACGCCGAGCATCAGCAGGTCGTCCGCGGGCCGTCCGTAGATAGCGGCGGCGAGCTCACCCAGGCGCGACCGGGGGGCGTCGACGACGAGCACGGGCAGGTCGGTGTCGAGTTGGACGGCGCCGTCGGAATCGGTCAGGATCGCCACCGCACCATCGGCCTCGGCCTGTGCCGCGAACCGCACGCCGTGCGTCAGCGCACCGGGCAGTGCGGCGAAAAGGTCGCCGGGCTGCACCTTGCGCGAGTCGTGGGTGACGCCGGTGACCGCCGCGTCACCAGCGGAAGCGGCGACGCCGAGCGCCTGCGCGATCTCGCTGAGGAGCCGCGGCGTCACTTGCTGGGGACGCAACGGCGGGCGGGAGGGCACCCCGCAGAGGGTACTGGACCACCCACCCACGAGAGCACTCCCCTCCCTCTCGCGTGATCACGTCGGCTTGGCGGATTACGACCCGGCAGAGCCGAAATGATCAGCTGTCGCTGGCGAAGATCGTGACCTCGGGCGGCTCGGTCCCCGACGGGACGACCCCCGCCCGGGCCAGCGCGAACTCGAGGATGCTGGAGAACACTGGGCCGGCAACCGCGCCGCCGGACCGTCCCTGCTTGGGGTCGAAGACCGATACCGCCACCGCGTACTTGGGATCGTCCGCCGGCGCGAAGCCGACGAACGACACGTCGACCTTGCCGCTGTAACAGCCGCACGCCGGGTCGACGGCCTGTGCGGTACCGGTCTTGCCGGCGACCCGGAAGCCGTCCACCGTCACCTTGTTCCCGGTTCCGTCCGGCCCCATGACGCCTTCGAGCATTGTCGTGACGGCTCCCGCCGTCTCCTCGCTGATCACCCGCTCCGGTTCCGCAGCCACCACCGACTGCGACTGACCGTCCGCGTCAATCACCGTGTCGATCAGCCGGGGCGGCATGCGAACACCGCCGTTGGCGATCGTCGCGTAGGCGGAGGCCAGCTGGACGGTGTTCATCGAGATGCCCTGCCCGAACGACGCGAAATCACGATTCAGGTCGGTCCACTCTTCGGGCAACCGCCCAGAGGCCTCCGCCGGCAGCCCGAGATTCGGCCTTGCTCCCAGCCCGAAGGCCTCCATGTACTTCCCGAACGTGTCCGGGCTGAGCCGCTCGGACGCCAGGATCGTCCCGACGTTGCTCGACTTGGCGACGATGCCCGACAGGGTCATGTCCTCCTGCGGGTGGTTGTAGTAGTCGTTGATGGTCAGGTCGGCGCGCTTGATGTTGTCGGGCACCGAGAACACCGTGGCCGGCCCGGCCATCCCCTCCTCGATGACGGCCGAAACACTGAGTGCCTTGAGGACCGAACCCGGCTCGTATGTGTCCTCCACGGCCGGGTTTCCGCCGCCGGAGGTAGAGCTCGGATCGTTCGGATCGGTGATCGGTGCCGAGGCCATGGCCACGATCTCGCCGGTCTCGATGTCGATCACGACGGCGTTTCCCCCACGCGCCTTGGCCGTCTTGACCTGCTCAGACAGCACCTGTTCGGCATGCCATTGCAGGTCACGATCGATGGTGAGCTGGAGCCCCCCACCCGGAACGGCTCGGTCGTGGCTTCCGCCGGTCAGCGGGATCCGTGCCCCGCCGCGCGCGACCTGGTAGGCCAGCTCGCCGTCCTCACCGGCGAGATGTTCGTCCCGCGAAAGTTCCAGCCCGGCGAGCCCCGTGCCCTCGGCGCCGACGAACCCGACGATGTTGCCGGCGACCGATCCGGCCGGATAGGTGCGCTCGGCGGTCGGTTCGCTGTAGATGCCCTTGAGTCGCAGCTCGCTGATGGCACGCCAGGTCTCAGGCGTCACCTTGCGGGCCAGCACGCGGTACCGTCTGTCGCCCGTCAGTTCGTCCTGGATGTCCTTGGCGTTTTCGTCCAGGAGCTCCTCGAGTTGCAGGGCGTACGCGGCGACGTTGCCCTCGTCCGCGATCAGCTGCTGGTCGACGACGATGTCGTAGGCCTCGACCGACTGAGCCAGGGGCTGGCCGTTGCGGTCCAGGATCGCCCCGCGTAGCGCGGGCACGGCGACGGTCTGCATGCGACTGCTGCGCGCCTCAGCGGCGTAGCTGGACGCGTCCAACCCCTGCAACTGGATCAGGCGTCCAGAGAGGAGCGACAGGACGACGAACACCACGATCAGCGATGCGTGCAGGCGTTTGCGTGGGTCGGCGAGGCGTACCGTCCGGGGCGGTCGCCGGGGCTTTGCCGGACGGGGTGGCGGGGCCGGACGTGCCGGCCGTGGAGGTCTCGCCGGTTTGGAACGGCCCGTCGGCCGGCGCGCCGAGCTCGCGCCCGCTCCATTCGTTGTGGCACGACTCGACGTCTGGCCGGCACCCGTCGCCGAGCGAGTGCCGGTCGCCGAGCGGGCTTTGCTCGGAGCACGGGTGCCGCGCGAAGCCTTTGGTTCCGCGGTTGCGGCGCGTCCGCTCGCGCGTGCGGTGGTGCCGGCCGCCGGAGCCTTCGACCGCCAAGCCGGCGACTTCCGGCCGGTCGCCCGGCTCGGTTCCGACGGCTTCGTCCGGGCCTTTCTCGCCTGGCCGGCCGACGGGCTCGCGCCCGACCGCCGCCGCTCCGGAGCCGCCGTCTTCGATCCGGCGCCGGACTGTCGCGTACCCGAGCGAGGCACCCCTTTCGATCCTGGCCCTCGCCGATCGCGGTCCATTAGCCGTCCTCCGCGGCGGAGGCGTCCTCCAGCACCAGGTACTGGCGCTCTTCCGCCGGGACCATGCCCAGGGCGTCGGCCCGCTTGGCCAGCTCCTCAGGGGAGGCCTGCTGAGCCACCGACTGCGACAGCTCAGCGTGGCGGTCTCGGAGCAACCGGGTCTCCTGCTCCAGGTCGCGGAGCTCGAACGAGCTCTGCTGCAAGTTGGTGTTCAGCAGGAGCAGCCCGACCAGACCGGCACCCAGCAAGAACAGGACCAGAACGACGAACGGCGCGCGCCGCGCACTGGACCGGCCACCCGGCAGCACCCGTAGTCCTGGCCGGGCGGCGCTGACCGGAGCGACGGCCGGGCGATCTCTGCGTGCGGCAGCGGAGCTCATGCTGCCTCCCGAAGTCGCTCGGCGGCCCGCAACTTGGCCGATGCGGCGCGTAGGTTCGCCGCCACCTCTGCCTCGTCCGGCACCTCGGCCCCACGGGTGAGCAGGCGCAGCGTGGGCCGGTGTTCGGGCAGCTCCACGGGCAGTTCGCGCGGAGCGGTGCTGCGAGCGCCCGCCGCGAACACCCGCTTGGTCAGCCGGTCCTCGAGCGAGTGGTAGGACAGCACAACGACGCGCCCGCCGATGCCGATCGACTCGACTGCCGCCGGCAGCGCCCGTTCGAGAGTGGCGATCTCGCCATTGACTTCGATGCGCAGCGCCTGGAATGTCCGCTTGGCCGGATGGCCGCCGGTGCGTTGCGACCGCGCAGGAATCTCCCGGCGGAGCAGGTCGACCAGCCGGCCGCTGGTCGAGAAGGGCTCTTGTTGCCGCTCCCGCACGATCGCGGCCGCGATCTTCTTCGCGAAGCGCTCCTCGCCGTAGTCCCTGAGCACCCGGGTCAGCTCCGTCGCCGAGTAGGTGTTCAGCACCTGCGCCGCCGTCTGGCCAGTGGTCGGATCCATCCGCATATCGAGGGCCGCGTCACGGGCGTAGGCGAAGCCGCGGGCGTCGTCGTCCAGCTGAAGCGACGATACCCCCAGGTCGAACAGGACTCCCTGGACGCGCCGGAGCGACCGGTCGGCGAGCACCGCCGGCAACTCGTCGTACACGGCGTGAACGGTCTCCACGCGGGAGCCGAACCTCGCGAGTCGTTCGCGGGATCGCCGCAGCGCCTCGGGATCGCGGTCGAGGCCGATCAGCCGGAGCTGCGGACAGCGGTCGAGCACGGCCTCGGCGTGCCCGCCGAGGCCGAGTGTCGCGTCCACCATCACCGCACCGGAGTGCTGGACGGCGGGTTCCAGCAGGGCGACGACTCGTTCAAGCATCACCGGGACGTGCAGGTCCGATGCCATGGTCTGCGCTCGCCCCCGATCCTTCGCTCAGCCACTTCTTCGTCGTCGGTGGTCGTACGACCAGGTCCCCGCCCGCTCTCTCCGCTTGCCGGCGCCTGGCACCGGGGAAGGTGCGCCAGGGGCTTGCCGCGCGAGATGCGGGCTGGAGGCCTCGCCGTACGTCCTCGTCCACAGGTCAGAACACGCCGGGTAGCACCTCCTCGGAGATGTCCGCGAACAGCGGCTCCTTCTCGGTCTGGTACGCCTCCCACGCGGCGGTATCCCAGATCTCCACGCGAGTCATCGCCCCCACGACGGTGCAGTCGCGCTGTAGGCCCGCGTACTCCCGGAGTCCGGGCGGAATCGTGACCCTGCCCTGCTTGTCGGGAACTTCGGCACTCGCTCCGGCCGCCAGCATGCGGGCGAAGTCGCGGGTGCCCTTGTGCGTGAACGGAGCGGCGCGCAACTGCTCGGTGAACCGGGCGAAGTCAGCCTGCGGCCACACGTAGAGGCAGCGCTCTTGCCCTCGTGTGATCACAACGCCCTCCGCCAGGTCCTCCCGGAACTTCGCGGGGAGAAAGAGCCGCCCCTTGTCGTCCAGGCGCGGGGTGTGCGTGCCGAGAAACACAGCCTGCACCTCCCACCCCTGGACGAGCGTAGCCAGCGGGCTCTTGCTCCACTGTCCGCCACTCTACTCCACAATCCACCACGTGCAACCACATTCGCGCCATTCACATCCCCGCGTGCCCCATCGCGCCCCGAATCGGGGAACGACTCCGAGCCCCGGAGCGTCGAAAGTTTGCGAGCCGCTTCCGTGACTCGAAGTTGGCGGTGGGACGTAGTGTTGAATGGGCGATGCCGGATGGACCCGCAGGAGGAACGTGTGACCCGCAGCCCAATTCCACCCACGAGCACGTCCGAGACGTCGCCTGCGGGTACGACGCCCGCGGTCGGGCTCTCTGACCTCAGCGAGACGGCAGACAGCATCCAGACCGCGATCGAGCGCGTCATCTCCGGCAAACCCGATGTGATCCGCCTGGCGCTCACGGTTCTGCTCGCCGAAGGGCACCTGCTGATCGAGGACGTTCCCGGCGTCGGAAAGACGATGCTCGCCAAGTCGCTCGCCCGGTCGATCGACTGCTCGGTGTCGCGTATCCAGTTCACTCCTGATCTCATGCCGAGCGATGTCACCGGCGTGTCCGTCTTCAACCAGCAGACCCGCGACTTCGAGTTCAAGCCGGGTGGGATCTTCGCGAACATCGTGGTCGGCGACGAGATCAACCGGGCATCGCCGAAGACCCAGTCCGCTCTCCTCGAGGGGATGGAGGAACGGCAGGTCACCGTCGACGGCACCACTTACCGGCTCGATCCGCCGTTCATGGTGATCGCGACCCAGAACCCGATCGAGATGGAAGGCACCTACCCGCTTCCGGAAGCTCAGCGCGACCGCTTCATGGCGCGGCTGTCGGTCGGCTATCCCGAGCAGAACGCCGAGATCTCGATGATCGAGACCCACGCCGGCAGCATCGAACTCGCAGCCATCGACGCCGTCTCGGACGCCGCCCACGTCGCGAAGCTCGTCGAGGTTATCCGCGCCATGCACGTATCGCCGGCGGTGAAGCACTACGCCGTCGCGCTGGCCGATGCCACGCGCCGCTCCCCCGACCTGCGGCTCGGCGCCTCGCCTCGCGCCACGCTTCATCTGATCCGGGCCGCTAAGGCACGGGCGGCGCTCGCCGACCGCGAGTAA
>JASLBX010000318.1 GCA_030146385.1 Jiangellaceae bacterium
CACCGAGGACGGCGGGCCGCTGCCTCCAACGCCGGCTCCGCGAAGTTCCATACTGCGCGCGCCGGTCTTCCCGGGGCGTCCGCCGACGAAGCGCCGCGTACCGCGGAGCCGTCAGAGCGAAGACCAGCGTCGAAGTAGCCGGGAAGTTCGGCCTGCGACAGATGTCGCGGGTAACGGACTGGTGGGCGATTGATAGTAGAGCAGGACCGAGAATGCGCTGAACGACAGTGCTTGCGACGAGACCACCGGACAGGACCGCCGCGATCACTGCGATGCCGACGACGATTTCGGCAACGTGGGGGATTCGCCGGGTGCGGTGAACCGCCGCCAGCGGGCGTGGCAGATCTCGCTCGTAGGCCATGGCGTGCGGTACGACTGATTCCCGTTATCAGGGCGAGCAGCGCCGCCAGGGCCGCCACCGCCGCGCCGGCCGTGACGACAGGGACGAGCCAGCCGGCGTTCGCGGCTTCGACGACGGCCGTGATCGGGCGCGGAGCGTCAGCGGCGCCGCCAGGACCGAGTACTAGCAGGACCGTCCCTCCGACCGCGAAGTACAGCAACAGGACCAGACCGAGTGCAATCGGGACGGCTCGCGGGATGGTACGTGCGGGGTTCGCGAACCTCCTCGCCAAGCGTCGCTATCCGCGCGTAGCCGCGAACGCGAAGAACAGCAGAGCAGCTGTCGCCAAAACGTCGCCAGCGTCAACCACGGTGGACAGGGCCTCGCGGCCACCCGGACCCGCGCCGGCCAGCCCAGCGACAACGGCCGCGGCCAGGACGGCTGTCACGGCGACGACGAGCAACCGCGTTGTCCTCGCCGTTCGCTGGATGCCGGCGAGGTTGACGCCAGTCACGAGCACGACCAGGTCGCGTTGCAGAACGCGACAAGGGCGGTGATCGCGAGCCCACCGAGCAGCCAGCCGCCCGCTCGCTCGGCGGCGGGCTGCCGGACGACGAACACGCCGGTCCCGATCACGGCGCCGCGCCCGACGGCCACGGCGTCGCTGGTGCCGAGGCGGCGGGACAGCCTGGACTCTGGCTCGGTCATGGGTCCAAGCATGCCCGGCATCTCGTACTCTGGTGCATGGGCAAGGTGTGGCGGGGTCTCGCTATCATCCTCATCGCGGCCGGTGCGGTGGCTGTCGTTATCGCTGCTGCGACCCAGCCGAAGCCGGCGCTTCCGCTGAATGCGGCCGGAGTGACGTACGGTCCGAACGGCGGCCTGATCAACATCCCGTTGGGAGGTTCCGGAGGCTACCTGCCCGGTACCAACGTCCTAACGGCAGCGGCCGCCGGTTCGGAACGACTCATCGCGGAAGACCGCGCGTGGCTGGCAGCCGGAACGGTTCCCGGCGCGGGGACGCCGTACGCGGCCATGGTCGAGCGGGCTCTCCTGGACCTGCGTGCCCTAACCGCGGAGCACGGTGTTCCGATTGCGGCGAACCGTCCGAGCTGGCGGTACGTGTGGCCACGGGACGCCGCGTTCGCTGTGGCCGCGATGTCTGCCACCGGCCACCACGATGACGCCGAGGAGATCCTGCGCTTCCTGTGGCGGGCCGCACCGTCGGACGGCATCTGGCACGCGCGCTACCGGCCAGACGGATCGGGCGACCCGCCCGACGACCGTGAGCCCCAACTGGACGGTTCCGGCTGGGTCTCCTGGGCGCTGTGGCTCTGGAAGGTGTCACATCCCGATCAGCGGTATGCCGAGCTTGTGACCCGCGAGCTAGGGTCCATTGCGATCATGTCCGCGGACGCGCTGATGGTCCGGCTCGGCGAGGACGGCCTACCGCCGGCATCGCCGGACTACTGGGAACGCCGCGAGTCTCGGCTCACCCTTGGCACCGCAGCCCTGGCCAGCGTCGGGCTTCGGGCAGCCGTTGAGCTCGCCCCCGTGCTCGAGGTGGATGGAACAGCGTGGCAGCACGCCGCAACCACGCTCGACAAGGCCTTGAAGGCAGAGTTCGGTCCCGCTGGTTATCCCCGGACCGTGCCTGGCGGCGGTGCCGACGCGGCGATTGCGTTCGTGGGGCCACCCTTCACGGAGCCGGACAAAGCCGTGAAAGAGGCAGTCCGGACCGCGGCGGAGGTGCTCGCGGTTCCGAACGGAGGGCTCCGTCCGGGCGAGTCGTGGCGAAAGGACGTTGACGTCGCCTGGACGCCGGCGACCGGATTGGTCGCACTCGCGCTGGCCGGTATAGGCGACGACGACGCTGCGAAGAGGTTGCTGAGGTGGGTGGACGCTCACCGGACCACAGTCGGTGCGATACCAGAGAAGGTCGATGCGGCCGGTCAGCCGGCGACGGTCGCACCGCTGGGTTTGGCGGCATCGCTAGTCATCCTCACAGTCGTCGAGCTTGAGGTTGGCCTGCCCGTCCTGCCGTCGACCTGAGTGTCGCAGGTCACAGCACGGTCGTGTAGCCGTCGGGGTCAAGGACGTAGGCGTACGGGCGACCGGGTGCGTGCTCGCCCCGTTCGAGGAGACGGCCTCCGGCTCGCTCGACTTCGTCGATCGTGCTATCCAGCTGGTCCTTGTCGACCAGTCGGAAGCCGAAGTGGTCGATGCCTCCGGGCTCGCCCGGGTCGAGGCTGGCGACCACGAGCGAACCCGGAGGGCGTGGTGCTCATGAACGATGATCAGGGATG
>JASLBX010000331.1 GCA_030146385.1 Jiangellaceae bacterium
CTGAAGGAGACGCTGGCGGGCCCGGACACGTCAGCGCAGCAGCAGGCAGTCGCCGACGCGAAGTCCAGGCTGGCCGAAGCGCAGAGCCAGCTGGGCGAGGCGCAGGCCGCGGCTGGGACGCCGCTCCCGGCGTCCGAGGTCGTCTACATAGCGAGCCTGCCGCGGCGGGTTGACGAGGTGAAGGTCAAGCGCGGCGACACCGTCGAGGGCGCGGTCATGTCGGTGAGCGGTGCTGACATGGTGGTCACCGCGAACGTCGACCGGGCCGCTCGGACGCTGCTGGACGTTGACATGGTCGCGCTGCTGGACCTGCCGACCGGTGAGCAGGTAGAGGCGGTCATCACCGACATCGAGGAAGCGGAAGGCGACGAGGCCACCGGATACAACGTCGTGATCGCGCCGCAGAACCTCACTGCCGAGCAGGTGGACGCTCTGCGGGCGGCGAACGTCCGGGTGACGATCCCGGTCACCAGCACAGAGGGCGACGTGCTGGCCGTCCCACTCGCGGCGCTGACCGCGGGGCCTGGCGGTGAGTCGCGGGTCGAGGTGCAACGCGACGGCGAGACGGTGCTGGTCGAGGTCGAGGTGGGACTGACCGCCGACGGCTACGCCGAAGTCGAACCGGTCGACGGCGAGCTTGCCGAGAGCGATCTCGTCGTGGTGGGGGAGCGTCAGAACGACAGGGATGGCCAGGAATGACGCCGGTCGTGCGGATGGAGGACGTCGGCCGGTCGTTTCCTGGGCCGCCTGAAGTCCACGCTGTCCGCGAGGTCGACCTGGTGATCGAGCCGGGCGAGTATCTGTCGATCGTCGGGCCTTCGGGGTCGGGAAAGTCGACGCTGCTGCACCTGCTGGGCTTGCTGGACCGGCCGACGAAGGGCTCGTACTGGCTGGACGGCGAGGACGTCTCGGGGCTGTCCGAGCGGCGGCGTGCCGTTTTGCGTGGTGAGCGGATCGGGTTCGTGTTCCAGGCGTTCCACCTGCTGCCGCACCGCAGTGTGCTGGAGAACGTCGCGCTGCCGATGGTCTACCACCGGGTGCCCCGGCGCGAGCGGGTCGAGCGATCGCGGGCCGCCCTGGAACGGGTGGGGCTCGGGCACCGGATGGAGTTCGACCCGGCCACCCTGTCCGGCGGTGAACGCCAGCGGGTGGCCATCGCCCGCGCGCTGGTCTCTGAGCCGAGCCTGCTGCTGGCAGACGAGCCGACGGGCAATCTGGACAGTGCGAACGCCGCCTCGATCCTCGACTTGTTCGACGACCTGCACGCCGGCGGGCTGACCCTTGCCGTCATCACTCACGACGAGGGTGTGAGCAGCCGGGCGCAGCGCCGCGTACACATCGTCGACGGGATCATGGCCGAGGGGGTGGCAGCGTGAAGCTGCCCCGGTTCCGACGGCGCACGCGGACTGAGCCGGTCGAGGAGACCCTGTCGCTGCTGTCCGACGCGCTTGTCGACGGCGCCGAGGACGGCGCGTACGCCGTCCCGCGGCGTAAGTGGCGCCTGGAGCGCCGGATGGCCTGGCGGGATCTACTCGAGGAGTCGCTTGCCGGTGTCGCGGCCCGGCCGGCGCGGCTGGCGTTGACGACGCTGGGCACGGTGCTGGGCATCGCTGCGCTGGTGACGACGATTGGCATCGGCCAGACGGCGTCCGGGCAGATCTCGCAGCGGTTCGACGCGGTGGCAGCGACGCGAGTGGTGGTCGAGCCAGGCTCGCGTCCCGGCCCGGACGGCGACGTTGCGGCCTCGCAACTGCCGTGGGACGCCGACGAACGGGTGATGCGGCTGGCCGGCGTCGAGGCGGCCGGCACGTACGCGAGGTTCTTTCATGACCTCGTGAGCGGGTCGCCGGCCACGGACCCGACGGGCGAGGGCCGGCACGACGTGCCAACCGGGTCGGCCTCACCGGGCCTGTTCGTCGCGGTGCGGGCGCAGTTGGCCACTGGGCGCTACTTCGACGCCGGACACGACGAGCGCGGCGACCAGGTCGTCATTCTGGGCAAATACGCGGCCGAGCGGCTCGGCGTCAATCGCGTGGATTCCCAGCCGTCGATCTTCATCGGCGACCGGCCGTTCACCGTCATCGGGATCCTGGACAGCGTGGCCAGCCGCGCCGAACTGCAGGACGCGGTGATCATGCCGCACGGCACGGCACGGCAACTGTACGGCGTGGATGCTGCCGGCTCGCTGGACATCCGCACGGCCGTCGGTGCCGCCCAACAGGTCGGTGAGCAGGCACCCATCGCGGTAGACCCGAACAATCCCGAGCTCTACGACGTGGAAGTGCCGCCGCGACCGGGCAGCCTCCGGGAGACCGTGACGGCCGACGTCAACGCGCTGTTCCTGGTGCTAGGCGGCGTCGCACTGTTGATCGGCGGGCTCGGGATCGCGAACATCACGCTGCTGTCGGTCCTGGAGCGGGTGTCCGAGATCGGACTGCGCCGGGCCGTCGGCGCCACCCGACCCCACGTAGCTCTGCAGTTCCTCGTGGAGAGCATCGTGATCGGCTTCCTCGGCGGCGTCGTAGGGACGGCGGTGGGCGTGCTCGTCACCGTTGGGGTATCCGCATTCCGCGACTGGACCCCACTGCTTGACATGCGGCTCGCCGTGGCCGCACCGGTACTCGGGGCGCTGATCGGACTGGTAGCCGGGACGTACCCCGCCTGGCGAGCGTCGGCCATCGAGCCGATCGCGGCGCTTCGCGCAAGCTGACGAGGAGGCGTTGCAGGAGTGCGTCCGTCTGTCGCGGTGCCGGTTCTGATTGTGGCCCTCTCGTGTCATCGAAGCCGAGCAGGCGTGGATGACATGCATGGCCGAGGCCGGGTACGCCGGGCTCGATCACATCGGTGGCGGGCAGACCCTCGTCGGTAACCGCGTGGACGAGGTCCTCGGCATCGAAGGCTCCGAGGTGCACCTGCCGTGGAGCGAGGCGGATCCCGAAGCGCTGCGCGAGTTGCAGCAGTTCGAGATCGCGGTGGCGACCGCCGAACGGGCCTGCAAAGCCGAACACTTCGACGATGTGTTCCGCGAAGTCCGGTTCGAGCTCGAGGCTGAGTTCGTCGAACAGCACCGCGACGAACTCGAGCAGCACCGCGAAAGCCTGGCCGAAGGCCAGTAGGCCGGACGCGGCAAAACTCGATTGCCCGCGAACCCACCGCCGGGTGACCCTTCTCAGGTGAGAATCCGGCAGATCGACCCGAGCGACGACGCGGCTTTCGGTGACTGGTTCGCCGTCTATGACGCGGCGCAGCAGCACGACCAACCCGGCGGGCCCTGGTGGCTCGAACACGAGTCCCGCGTCACGCACGAGAGCACCGACTACCGCGACGTCATGCTGTGGGTCGCCGACGATGGCGGCAACGCGGTCGGTGCTGCCGGCCTGGACATGCCATTGAAGGACAACACCCGCCTGGCAACGGTCGACCTCGCCGTCCGTCCCGACCGACGTTGCCGCGGAATCGGCACGGCACTCCTCCGCGTCATGGAGCAGGAGGCGGCCGAGCGCGGCCGCACGAGCCTGCTGGTCGGGGTGCACGCCTTGACGCCGGATAAGCCGACGGCCGGCATGCTGTTCGC
>JASLBX010000391.1 GCA_030146385.1 Jiangellaceae bacterium
CTGTGCGGTTCGGTCCGGCTCGACTTCACCGAGGCGATCGTGCGTGGCCGCGAGGTCGTCGTCCAGATCGGTGCGATCCTCGGCAGCGTGACGCTCGTGGTGCCCGAGGGCATTGACGTACGCATGGAGCCGGGGGTGAACGTCCTCGGTGAGCGCAAGCACCGCCTGACCGGGTCGGTGACCCCTGGCGGCCCGATCTACCACGTTCGCGGGTTCGTCGTGCTGGGTGACATCACCGTGCGGCCTCCCAAAGGCAAGCGGTTCATGTTCGGCGGCTCCTGAGCTCGCGGTGGTTCCACGTCGGCAGAGCCGCGTCGCGTCTAGCTGGCTTTGCAATGCACACCAATAGGAAGCGCGTGATCGGCAGGTGGGTCGTAGATCGTCTGCTTCCCATAGGTGTGCATTGCAAAGGCGCCAGAGCAGTAGTCGCCGCCACAGCCGCCGCAGCCCTCGTCTTCAGCGCCACCGCATGCGAAAGCTCCGACAATCCGGACGAAGTGACCATTCTTGCAGCCGCCTCCGTGTCCGAGCCTTTCACCCAGCTCGCCGACGAGCCGTCCAGCGACAGTGAACTCGCATTCTCCTTCGGCGCCAGCTCGGCCCTCGTCGAGCAACTGAGGGCCGGCGCACGCGCGGACGTGCTTGCGACGGCGGATACTCGCACGATGGACCGTGCGGTCGAAGCCGGGCTCATCAGCGGCGAGCCACGCGCGTTCGCCAGCAACGAGCTGGTCCTCGCCGTGCCGGCAGGCAACCCTGCCGGCGTGGAAGTGCTGGCCGACCTCGCACGCCCGGAACTCCGGATCGCGCTGTGCGAACCCCAAGTTCCCTGTGGCGCCGTCGCCGAAGAGATGCTGGCGAGCGCCGGCGTCGATGCCCGCCCCGACACCCTCGAGGCGGACGCGGCGGATACCGTCGGCAAGCTCGCCCTCGGCGAGGTGGACGTCGCGCTGATCTACCGTACGGATGTGACCGACGAGATGGAGATCGTCGACGTGCCACAGAACGCCAAGGTCGTCACCGAATACCTGATCGCGGTGGTGGACGGCGCGCCCAATCCGGCCGGCGCCGAAGACTTCGTCGCAGCTGTCACAGGCGACACGGGGCAGCGGCTGCTCACCGAAGCCGGGTTCGGTAAGCCGTGATCCGGCATTCTGCCGAGGCGCGAGTGCCGGTGCTCTTCGTCGTCCCCGCCGTGCTGGGCTTGGCCATCCTCCTGTTGCCGCTCGTCGGTCTGCTTGCTCGGGCACCATGGACGCGCTTAGGGGAGATTCTCGGCTCGGAGGGCGTCCTCACGGCGCTGCGGCTGTCGCTGACGACCGCGACGATAGCCACCGCGATCTGCCTGGCCTGTGGAATCCCGCTGGCGTGGCTCCTTGCCCGCGGCGCCTTCCCGGGCCGCTCGCTGCTTCGCGGCCTGGTGACCGTCCCGCTCGTCCTGCCGCCGGTCATCGGCGGGATCGCACTCCTCGTCGCCTTCGGCCGCGGCGGGACGGTGGGCCGCTGGCTGGAGTCGGCAACTGGAGTGGCCCTGCCGTTCACCACTGCGGCCGTGGTGCTGGCGCAATCCTTCGTGGCCATGCCGTTCCTGGTGATCGCGGTCGAGGGTGCGCTGCGCGGCGCCGACCGCCGGTACGAGGACGTCGCAGCGACCCTCGGCGCGTCACCTTGGACCACCTTTCGCAGGGTGACGCTGCCTGCCGTAGCGCCGGGCGTCCTGGCAGGCGCCGTGCTGTGCTGGGCCAGGGCGCTGGGCGAGTTCGGGGCAACGATCACCTTCGCCGGCAGCTTTCCGGGCGTTACCAGGACCCTTCCGATCGAGGCATACGTGGCCATTGGAGCAGGCGAGGCCGAAACGGCGATCGTGCTGAGCCTGCTCATGATCGCTGTGGCCGTGGCGGTGCTCGCTGCCTTGCGCGACCGGTGGATGGTGCGGGGATGAGCCTGCTGGCCGAAATCAGCCTTCGCCGCGGCGAGTTCGAACTCGGCGTGACGCTCGACGTCCCGGCTGGCTCGGTAGTCTCCTTGCTCGGGCCGAACGGTGCGGGCAAATCGACCGTGCTCTCCGTGCTCGCCGGCCTCCTGAGGCCGGACACGGCGCGGATCGAGATGGACGGCGACACCGTCATCGATACCAACACGGGGACGTACGTCCCTGCGCGCCAGCGCCGGGTAGGGCTCGTCGTCCAAGATTACCTGCTCTTCCCGCACCTGAGCGCCCTGGAGAATGCCGCCTTCGGCCCCCGGTCGCGCGGTGTTCCGCGGCGGGAGTCGCGAACGATGGCCGCGCAGTGGCTGTTCCGGCTCGGGGTCGGAGACGTCGCCGGCCGCCGACCGCGCGAGCTTTCCGGCGGCCAGGCTCAGCGGGTGGCACTGGCCCGGGCGCTCGCGGTCGAGCCCCGACTGCTGCTCCTCGACGAGCCGCTGGCCGCCCTTGACGTCGGGACCAGACCCGCCGTGCGCGCCGACCTGCGGCGCCATCTGACGGCGTACGACGGATGCGCCATCGTCGTCACGCACGATCCGCTGGAGGCGCTCGTCCTGGGTGACCGGCTCGTCGTGATCGAGCAGGGCCGGATCGTCCAGGACGGCCCGCCGGATCACGTCACCCGGCATCCCAAGACCGACTATGTCGCGCGGCTCGTGGGGTTGAATCTGTTGCGCGGTACGGCGGAAGGACGCATTGTCACGGTCGGCCAGGGGACGGTCGCCACCCTGGCCCATGACGCGTCCGGACCGGTCCACGTTGCATTCTCGCCGGCCGCCGTGACGCTGAGCCCGCACCGGCCGGAGGGCTCGGCCCGGAACGCGTGGGAAGGCACGATCACCGATCTGGAACGGCATGGTGACCTGGTGCGCGTCACTGTGGAGGGGCCGGTGCCGCTGCTCGCGGACGTGACGCCTCTGGCGGTCGCGGACCTGGAGTTGGCGCCGGGCGTCGGTATATGGGCGTCGGTCAAGGCCACCGAGATCACGGTCTACCCGGCCTGAGACGTCCGCCAAGCGGGCCGCCTGAGACGATAGAGCGGTGTCGATGAGTAAGGGCCGGGGGAGCATCGCGGCGTCGACCGGTGACATGCTCCGGACGGTCGGGATTCTCGCTGGAGTGCTCGCCTTGCTGGCGTTGCTCTTCACGGTGACGCGGCCGGACGCCCGCCTCCCGGAGACCGTCGAATACGAGCCGGTGCTCGAACAGGTGCGGGCCGAGTTCCCGTACGAGCCGGCCGCGCCGTCTACCGTCCCGGAGGGTTGGCGGGCCACGAATGTCGTCCACGAGTCCGACGCCGCCGGGCACCGCTGGCGGCTCAGCTTCCTGATCGGCGAGCAGGGGTTCGTCCGCCTCGAGCAGTCGGACGGCGAGATCGCCTCGTACCTCAGCGACCGGTTGGAGGACTTCAGCGCGGACGGTACGTCCTTGGTCGAGGGCGATACCTGGGACCGCATGCGCCAGCACGGCGGACCGCGTGACCGGGCGCTCGTGCGCACCCAGGACGGAGTGCTGACGATCATTCGCGGCACCGAATCCTACGAAGTCCTGGAGCAGTTCACGGCGAGCCTTGAGCCCTCTCCGCGTTGATCATGGGCGTTTCGTGGTACACGGTCGCCGTTTACCACGAAACGCCCATGATCAACGCGGGTAAGAGAGGGACTAGGACTCGGTCCGTTTGGCGGCTGCGGCGTCCAAGCGGGCGCGGGCGTTGTCGAGGTACTGCTCGCAGAGCGTCGCGAGCTCGTCGCCCCGCTCCCACAGCGCGAGCGATTCCTCGAGAGTGGTGCCGCCGGTTTCGAGCTTGTTGACGATGGCCACGAGCTCGTCGCGGGCCTGCTCGTAGCTGAGCTGGGATTGACCGGTGTCGGTCGCAGGGTGCTCGTCCGCCATGGCGGACAACCATAGTCGGACACCGGTTCAGGGTCAGCCTGCCGTCCTGCGGCGATTTCGGATAGCCGGCGCCCAGTTACTCGTCGATCGTCGCGCCGAGCTCGCCTTCGGCCAGGCGCAGCCGGACGCGATCACCCGCTGAGACGTCGGACGGTTGCCTGACGACCGCTCCGTCCGTCCGCTGCACAACGGCGTAACCGCGTTCCAGCGTGGCCGCGGGAGACAGGGCACGGACGCGCGCGCGGGTGTGTTCGATGTCGACCGCAGCCCGATCCAGGCTGTGCCGCAGGTGCCGGTGAGCACGATCGCGCAGCGCAGCGACTTCGTCGGCGCGGGCGAGCAGGCCGCGAGCCGGGTCCGCCAGAGCCGGCCGAGACTGGAGGGAGCTCAGCATCGCCTGCTCACGGTCGAGCCGGTGCTGGACCGCCGCGGAGATCCGGCTACGTGCCCGGCCGACCCCGTCGAGCTCCTCCGCAACATCCGGAACCACCCGCTTCGCGGCGTCCGTCGGGGTGGACGCCCGCACGTCAGCGACCAGATCGACGAGCGGCGTGTCGCTTTCATGGCCGATCGCGCTGACGACCGGAGTGGTGGCAGCCGCAACGGCCCGGATCAGCGCCTCGTCCGAGAACGGCAGCAGGTCCTCCACCGACCCGCCGCCCCGGGCGAGAACGATCACGTCGACGTTTTCGACGCGGTCGAGCTCGCGGAGCGCCTCGATCACCTGGGTGACCGCCGACGGCCCCTGTACCGCGACCTCGCAGACTCGGAACTCAACGGCGGGCCAGCGGCGACGGGCGTTCTCGAGCACATCGTGCTCCGCGGCCGAGCTGCGACCACAGATCAGTCCGACGACGCGGGGCAGGAAGGGTGGCCGGCGCTTGCGATCGGCGCTGAACAGACCCTCCGCCGCGAGCATCCGTCGCAGCCGTTCCAGCCGGGCCAGCAGCTCACCCAGACCGACCTGCCGGATCTCGTCGGCGGCCAGTGAGAGCGTCCCGCGGGTGTAGTACCAGGAGGGCTTGGCATGGACGACGATCCGGGCGCCCTCGGCGAGCGGCGGGTCGACCTGATCCAAGACCATCCTCGGCACTGTGACCTGCAGGGAGATTTCGGCAGCGGGATCCCGGAGGGTGAGGAATGCCGTCTGCGTGTTTGGCCGCCGGGTGAGCTGGGCTACCTGGCCCTCGACCCAGACCGCCCCAAGCCGGGCGATCCACCCTCCGATCGCCTGCGAGATTACGCGGACCGGCGCGGGTTGTTCGGGGGAGGTCTGCAGGGCCACGATGTGCCACCGTACCGTGCTCGTCCCCGCAGCCCCGCCGGGTGGGATTCGTGAGCCGGGACGCCGGACTCCTACGATGGAAGGCATGACCACCACAAGTGGCCGAGTCCTGCTCGCCGCGCCCAGGGGCTACTGCGCCGGTGTGGACCGTGCCGTAGTGGCCGTGGAGAAGGCGCTCGACCAGTACGGCGCTCCGGTCTATGTGCGCAAGCAGATCGTCCACAACAAGCACGTCGTCGAGACGCTCGAGGAGCGCGGCGCCGTGTTTGTCGAGGAGCTTGACGAGGTGCCGGAGGGTGCGCTCGTGGTGTTCTCCGCGCACGGCGTGTCGCCGGCGGTCCACGCTGAGGCCGCGCGCCGCCAGCTGCGGACCATCGACGCGACGTGCCCGCTCGTGACCAAGGTCCACAACGAGGCCCGGCGTTTCGCCAAGGACGACCTGGACATCGTGCTCATCGGCCACGACGGTCACGAGGAGGTCGAGGGGACGTCCGGCGAGGCGCCGGATCACATCCAGCTCGTGGAAAGCCCGGACGACGTGGACAAGGTCAAGGTCCGCGATTCATCCCGGGTGGTGTGGCTGTCGCAGACCACGTTGTCGGTGGACGAGACCATGGAGACGGTCGGCAAGCTGCGCGAGCGATTCCCCGGCCTGTACGACCCACCGAGCGACGACATCTGCTACGCAACCCAGAACCGGCAGGTGGCCGTCAAGCAGATCGCGCCGCAGGCGGACCTGGTGCTCGTCGTCGGCTCGGCGAACTCCTCCAACTCAGTGCGGCTGGTCGAGGTGGCGCTGGACGCTGGAGCCGGAGCGGCGTACCGCATCGACAACGCCGCGGAAATCGACGAGGCGTGGCTGGACGGTGTCGAGACCGTCGGTCTGACTAGCGGGGCCTCCGTCCCCGAGGATCTCGTCCAGGGTGTCATCGCGTGGCTGGCCGAACGGGGCTACCCGACGGTGGATGAAGTCCACACCGCCGAGGAGACCCTGACCTTCTCGCTGCCCCGCGAACTCCGCCGTCCTAAATGACCACGTTAAGTGGGTAATCTCCACGTAAGCGTCGCTTGTAGTGGTCGCAAAGGCCGGACTCGCCGCGTAAAGCGATCAACGATGCGGGCACAGCGCCCGGCCTACGCCACTCTCAGCCGGCGGGCCACTCTGCCGAGGTTGAGCGTCCAGCCCACGCCGAAGACATGCGGAGTGATCAGTGGCTGGTCGGCGTCCCACACGCGGTGCCGCACTCGCTCGACCGTCGGTGGGCGGAAGTCGTACGGCACGACGCCACCGACCCTGCCCTCCCACGTCCGCTTGGCGGGCGGTTTACGCAGCTCTGTCACGACGGCGGCTCCGACCAGGGCTACACCGGACAACACGACTATCGCCTTGAGCTTGCTCACGGTATGAACTCTAGGCGGATCAGCCGTTCGTGCCGTCCTTAGCGTCCTTGGATGCGCGCTTGTTCTTGCCTCGCCGTCCAGTCACGCCGTACCGCTCATCGGTCTCGATCTCGTCGAGTGCGATGAGTGCGTCGGTCGCAGAAGCCACCAATTCCGGCGCCTGGACCTGCCGGGCCACCAGCTCGACCTGAGCCGGCACCTCAATCTCATCGTCCGCCACCTTGAGGTCGGCGAAACGGCGCGCCGTGACGAGCACCCGGCTCTCCAGCGAGCTGACCGTTGAGTTGAAGTTCTTCACCGCCGACGTCAACGCGTTGCCCAGCCGGTTGACGTGCGTGCCGAGGGTCGACAGACGGCTATGCAGGTCGCGGCCGAGCCGCAGCACATCCTGGGCGTTGCGGGCCAGAGCCTCCTGCCGCCAGGTGTAGGCGACCGTGCGCAGCAGGGCGACCAACGTCTGTGGCGTGGCGATCACGACATTGTTCTCGAACGCGTACTCAAGCAGGGCCGGGTCTTCGTCCATCGCAGCGTTGAGGAACACCTCGGCCGGGATGAACATCACGACGAACTCGGGCGTGGGATCGAGGTGCTCCCAGTACTTCTTCGCCGCTAGGTGGTCAATGTGGTCGCGCACGTGCCGGACGTGGGCCCTGAGCCGGGCCGAG
>JASLBX010000395.1 GCA_030146385.1 Jiangellaceae bacterium
GGCGCTGGTGCCTTTGGCCGTGCTGGGCGAGATCCCCGGCAACGAGATCGAGCACCCGATGGCCGTCGTCATCCTCGGTGGACTGGCCACCTCAACCCTGGTCAACCTGTTCGTGGTGCCTGCCTTGTACCTGCGCTTCGCCAAGCTTGGGTCGGCACACTTGGCATCGAGTCGTGCGTAGGTCCTGCGGGTCCGGCGCCTCACATCGGCCATTCCAGTAATGCCTGCAGTCTTTCTTGCGTACCATCCAGATCAATGTTGGAAGTGGGGTGGAGCGATGTCCAACGATCAGATTCGTGACGCCATCGAAAGCGCCAAGAAGTACCTGTCCGAGCATCCCGCCGAGGCGCGTTACACGGACCGGCCCGCGACCGCGTTGATCGAACACGGACTGCGCTGCCGCGTCGAAGGTTCAGAGGGTGCGCTCGCTGTCACCGACATGCCAGCCGGTGTCGGCGGTGAGGCTTCGGCTCCTACGCCCGGGTGGCTCGCACGAGCGGCCCAGGCCAGCTGCGACGCTACGCTGATCGCCATGCGCGCTGCAGAACTTGGCATCACGCTTCAGAGACTGGAGGTCACCGTCGACAGTGAGTCCGACGACCGCGGGCTCCTCGGCATGGATGAGGCCACACCGGCCGGTCCGCTCAGCTCGCGCATCCGCGTCCGCATCGCCGCACGGGGAACCGACCCTGAGCGGCTGCGTGAGCTGGTCGAGTGGGCAGACCGCCACTCGCCGGTTTCGGATGCCATTCGACGCGCGGTACCCACGACGGTCGAGGTTGAGCCTCTGTAGGCGGGACGGGCTCAACAGCATGGTCTGTGGACCACTCACTGGCCGCATCCTGCGCCCAACACGTAGTCATCGCTGGGAAGCTCAACGCCGAGAGCCGTGGCGGGGCTTACCCACCGAGCCCGATGCTCCCGGAGCACCTCGACGGACTCGGCGTCAAGGACGACCGGGCGGGTGGACGGGGCGCCCCCGGCAGTGTGCGATTCCACGACATGGTTGACGCCTGTCCCGGGACATAGTTGACACCTCGGAGTGTGGGGGTGCGCTATGTCGCTGGCTGAGCTTGTGATCACGTCGGTTGTAGTCGAGGGACGGACCAAAAGCGAGGTCGCCCGGGATTACAAGGTCTCCCGGTACTGGGTGCACCAGTTGGTCAGGCGATACGAGGCCGAGGGGGTGGCGGCGTTCCAGGCTCGGTCCCGCCGCCCGCATACCAGCCCGCAGGCGGTCGGCCCGCAGATCGAGGATCGGATCGTCCGGCTCCGCAAACAGTTGTCCAGGCAGGGCCTGGACGCCGGCGCGGAGACTATCCGGGTCCACCTGCAACGCGATCGCAGCGTTGATCGGGTGCCGGCGGTCTCCACGATCTGGCGGATCTTGACCCGCCGCGGGTTCGTCACCCCACAGCCACGTAAGAGACCCCGCTCCGCGGGCACTCGGTTCGAGGCCGCCATGCCCAACGAGCGTTGGCAGGCCGACATCACCCACTGGCAGCTGGCCGACGGCACCGGTGTGGAGATCCTCAATATCGAAGACGATCACTCCCGCCTCGACATCGCCTCCGACGCCCGCCTCACCACCACCGGCCACGACGTGGTCACCAGCTTCCGCCGAGCCTTCCGCCGCCATGGCATCCCCGCCAGGGTGCTCACCGATAACGCGGCGGTGTTCACCGGCACTCCCCGCCGCGGTGGCCGGGTCGCCCTCGAACTCGAGCTGGACCTGCTCGGCGTGCGGCTGAACCACTGCCGGGCCTATCACCCGCAGACCTGCGGCAAAGTCGAACGGTTCCACCAGACCCAGAAGAAGTGGCTGGCCGCCCAACCACCCGCCGCCACCCTCGCCGACCTGCAGCGACAACTGGACCGGTTCCGCCGCTACTACAACACCATCCGCCCGCACCGCGCGGTCCGGCGGCGCACCCCCGCCGAGGCCTACCAAGCCAGGCCCAAGGCCCGGCCCACCGGACCACGGATCCAGCCGCACTACCGGGTGCGCCGCGACCGAGTCGACATCGGCGGGGTGATCACCGTGCGCTATGACAGCCGCCTACACCACATCGGCCTGGGCCGAGAACACGCCCGCAAACGCATTCTCGCCCTCGTCGCCGACCTCAACATCCGCGTCATCGACGCCGAGACCGGCGAGCTCCTGCGCCAACTGACCCTCGACCCGACCAAGGACTACCAGCCCCTCGGCCGCCCACCAGGCCCCCCAAAAGGCAGACCCCGAACCACCCGCGTCGGCTCCCGGTAACCGCCACCCGCGCCGCCCGCAGCCGGAGTCAAGGCTGGCCGCAGGCCACCCGCAGGGCACGGCCTTGACCCCGGCGAGAACGGCGCCACACTCACCAACCGGGAAGCCGAACCCAGCCACCCCAAACCGACCCCGAATGCAACAATGTCCCGAGACACCTGTCAACAGTGTCCCGGGACATCGCAGGGTGGAGCTAAGGGGATTCGAACCCCTGACCTCCTCCATGCCATGGAGGCGCGCTACCAACTGCGCCATAGCCCCGTGCCTGACGGCCACCTAAGATTAGCCGACGAGCGGGCCAAGCTCATAATTCGAATCGGCCGCCGACGATCAGCCTTCCTCGATGGCCACCGGAGTCGGAAGCGTGCCGGCGTTGTGCTCTACCAGCACCCAGCCCTGGTCGGTGTCACGAAGCATCGACCAGGAACCGTTGGACAGCCCGCCGATGTTGGTGAACCGCTCCAGCGGCATGCCGATCAGTGCGGCGATGCCCAGCCGAGCCGCGCCGCCGTGTGTGGTCAGCACGGCAAGGCCAGCGTCCGGAAGCTTGTCCGCGATGTCGCGAACGGCCTCGGCCATCCGGGCGGCGACCTCCTGCCGGGTCTCGCCGCCCCCGACGCGCAACAGCGGGTCACCGGCCCGCCACGCGCGGTACTCATCCGGATACCGCGCCACGATCTCGCCAGCGGTCAGGCCCTGCCATTCGCCGGCGTACGTCTCGCGCAGACGAGCGTCCAGCATGACGTCCAGCCCGGTGATCGCGGCGAGCGCCGCGATCGTGTCCTGAGTCCGCTGTAGGTCGGACGAGACAAGAAGCTCCGGCTTCAGCGCCGCAAGCCGCCGGGCCGCGTCGTGAGCCTGCTTGCGTCCAGCCGGGTCGAGGGCGATGTCCGTCTGCCCCTGGAACCGGCCGGCGGCGTTCCACTCGGTGCGCCCGTGCCGCCAGAGGACGACGCGACGGCTCACTCGGCCGCTCCGCGAGGGCCGCGGCGCCCCAGGTGAACCGCCTCGGGCAGCGGGATCAGCGGGCAGTCCTTCCATAGCTTCTCGAGCGAGTAGTACTGGCGGTCTTCCGTGTGCTGCACGTGGACGACGACGTCGCTGTAGTCGAGCAGAACCCAGCGTCCCTCGCGCTCGCCCTCACGGCGCAGTGGCCTGGCCTGATGGTCGCGCAGCCGTTCCTCGATGCCGTCGACAATGGCCTTGACCTGGCGGTCGCTGGGCGCGGAGCACAGGATGAACGCGTCGGTGATCGCGAGTTGCTCGGACACATCGAACGCGATGATGTCGTCGGCGAGCTTGTCACTGGCCGCTTCGGCGGCGGCGATCAGGAGCTCACGGGCTCGGTCGGAGACGGGCAAGCGTCGAACCTCTCGTCGGGAGTCTTCATTCCCAGGATGTCACGTCCTGGCGACAGTGTAGAGCTGACGTTTGGCTATGTATTGGACAATTCCATCCGGAACGAGGTACCAGATCGGCTCTCCCTGGCTCACCCGGTCGCGGCATTCGGTCGACGAGATGGCCAGCGCGGGCACCTCCACCAGGCTCACCGACGCGGCCGGCAGGTGCGCGGCGGACAGCTCGAAGCCGGGCCGGGTCACCCCCACGAAGTGCGCCAGGTCGAACATCTGCGCGGCGTCCTTC
>JASLBX010000415.1 GCA_030146385.1 Jiangellaceae bacterium
GCTCCACGGGACTGGGCGGAGACCTGTTCGCCATGAATTGGTCGGCCGGTGATCCGGCGCCGACAGGGCTGGCGTCGGCCGGAGTCGCAGCGTCCGGCCTGACGGTCGACGCACTGCGGACAGCCGGCTTCACTGCGATGCCGCGCCAAGGGCCGTGGGCGGTCACGGTGCCTGGTGCACCCGGTGGATGGGACGTCCTGCTTCAGCGTTTCGGCCGGCTTGGGCCGGACGCGGTGCTGGGCGCGGCGATCGACTACGCCCGATCAGGGTTCGCTGTCACTCCCAACATTGCGGCCGAGTGGGGGGCATCCGTGGACCGGCTCAGCTGGAACCCAGCCGCCGCGTCCCTGTTCCTGGTCGACGGCCGTGCGCCTAAAGCCGGTGACCGGTTCGCCAACCCGCATCTCGCCGAGACCTTGCAGAGGTTCGCCACCGAGGGCAGCGAGCCGTTCTACCGTGGCGAGCTCGCCGACGCGATCGGCGCCGCCGTGGCCGACGCGGGTGGTCCGCTGCGGGCCGGCGACCTGTTCTCCTGGCAAGGACCCGAGTGGGTCACGCCGCTGTCCGTCCGGTTCCGCGACGTGGACGTCTTCGAGATTCCGCCGCCAGGGCAAGGGGTTGTCGTCCTCGAAAGCCTGGCGATCTACAGCGGTTTCTCCCCGGAGTCGCCGGCATTGGACGACCATCGGGCGATCGAATCGCTCAAGCTCGCCATCGACGATGCCAACACCGTCGTCGCAGATCCGAAGTTCGCCCCATCCAAGGCGTCCTTGCTGCTTTCCGATGACCACCTCGACCGGCAGCGGTCCCGCATCGGAGAGCGGGCGGCGGAACTGCGGCGGCCCGGCGTGCCGACCGACACTGTGTATGTCGCCGCTGTCGACCAGCAGGGCAACGCGTGCTCGCTCATCCAGAGTCTCTACGAGGGCTTTGGGTCTGGCGTCGGTGTTCCCGGCACCGGACTCGTGCTCCACAACCGCGGCGCCTGCTTCGTCCTCGACGACACCCATCCGAACCGGCCGGAGCCGGGCAAGCGGCCGTTCCACACCATCATTCCCGCGATGCTCGGCGCCGGCGGATCGTTCTTCGGCTGTATGGGTGTGGTCGGCGGATTCATGCAGCCACAGGGCCAGCTCCAGGTGTTGCGCAACCTCATCGATCGCGGGCTGACGCCACAGCAGGCCGTCGACGCACCGCGATTCCGCGTGTACCGCGGACGGGCAGTCCATCTCGAGAACGGTTACTCCCCCACCGTGGCCACCGAGCTCGCCGAACGCGGTCACGAGATCTATCCGCTCGATCGGTTCGAGCGCGGCGGAGCGCAGCTCATCGTACGCACCGCAGACGGGTACTCCGGTGGCTCGGACTCTCGAAAGGACGGACGCGTCGGCCCGGTCTAGGCGGAACCGATCACTGCTGGTCGGCGGGCGCGGTTGGACGTACGCCCAGCCCAGGTGACCCGTCGAGGCGGAGTGTGCCGTCGGTTCCGTCGATGCCGGTCCACGGATCGGCGTCCAGCATCAGGTGACCGTCCAGGTCCACCCAGGCGGCATAGCCAGCCAGGTGTACGGCCGGAGCCATGCCTAGTGAGCTGCCCATCAGGCAGCCGAGCGTCACTCTCATACCCACGGCGGAAGCTGCGCGGATCATCTGGAGTGCGGCGTGAATCCCGCCGGACTTGGCGAGTTTGACCGTCACGCCATGGACTGATCCGGCCAGCCGCTCCACGTCCGCAGCGGTGGTGACATCCTCGTCGGCGATGATCGGTGCCGGGCTGCGCTCGGCGATCCATCCCATCCGCGTCGGGTTACCCGGTGCGATCGGCTGCTCCACCGCATCCAGCTTCAGTTCGGCCATGCTGTCCAGAACCTGAACCGCCTGCACCGGTGACCACGCTCCGCCGGCGGCCAGCACCACGCGCGCATCTGGCGCCGCGGCTCGGACGGCGGCAACACGGGCTCTGTCTTCGTCCACGTCGGCCGCCCCGCCCTTGATCTTGAAGGCCCGGAAGCCCCTCTTCGTCAGCACTCGTGCGAGCGCTGCGGCGTCGTCGGCCGAACCATGACCGATCGTGTGGCCGGTCTTGGTCGGCGCCCAGTGGTCGAGCCCGGCCATCTGGTGTACTGGCATCCCTCGCCGCTTGCCGACCAGATCGTACAGCGCGCCGTCCAGCGCCGCGATCACACTGTGCGCTGCTGCCCAGCGAGACGCGGCCACGGGTAACTCTGCCAGCAGAGTCTCTGGATCGGGATAACCTCCGACCATCTGCCGCAGCCAAGCCAGAGTGCTCGTGATGCCCCGTTTGTCCAGCCGGAGATGTGGGCTCGCGACGACTTCGCCGTAGCCAGTGTGCGACTCATATGCCAGCGCGAGTTGCACCGCGTCCAATTCAGCTTGCGTTTGCCCAGGCAGCCCGGACGGCTCGCGCACGCCCAGACGGACGACGCGCCACGACAGGTTCACCAAGCCACCCCGCCGACCGGTTTAGCAGCGTCCTTCAATGACACCTGCCGCAGCCCCGACCTCACATACAGACTCAAGCTACGGGTTGGATTGTGCAGCATGCCGTACCAGTCCCCCCACGGCGCCTCTACCTCGGTTCCCTCATCCAACTGCTCAATGGCCGCTGATCTTCACCGCAGCCGAAGGACAGAGTATCGCGGCGTGGCCGTCCGGCAACTCAGTGATCCAAATCGGGCGCCACTGTATGGGACAGAGCCAGTTCTCGGTCCCAGCGTCACCGAGAGCGCGGCATCGGCCATGCGCAAGCTCGCCGCCGCCGTCAGCAGTCCTGATCAGCTCGATCGCCGCACCTCATCGCCAGGTGACGTCCGGCTCGAACCGCGATCACCCGTGGAGCTGGACGCAGCAAACACCAGCCCTGGGCGCGAGCTCCGGCGTCACGCCACGAACCCGGAGCCTGTCGATGACACCGCCGATGAGCGCGAGATTCAGGCCGCAGACCAGATCGGTGTGGTCGGCGGCCAATCGATCGAAGGGGCAGTTGGCCAGCTGCACTGTGCTGCCCGACCGCTGCGGCTCGTAACCGTGGCGGGCCAGCACGGCAATGGTGCGCTGGAGAGCCTCGCGGTCGGCGTCATCGAGATCCTCGCCGGCGTGCTCGTTGCGTTCAGGCCGGCGATCGGTGGATACGTGGTGGCGGCCTGGCTACTTGGCATCATCGTCAACCTCGTGACGATGGGCGACTATTACGACATCGCGCTGCGCGACTTCGGGTTGCTGCTCGCGGCACTGGCGCTGGCCAGGCTGGCCTCCTCTGCCGCCGGACGCCCGCAGCCAGTGAGTGAATGACCTCAGCCGCCACGACGATCCTGTCGGCCGGCCGGGTCTGCCGCTTCATGCTTGCGATCGAGTCGCCGATCGCCTCGCCTTCGT
>JASLBX010000422.1 GCA_030146385.1 Jiangellaceae bacterium
GAAGCCGTCACCGCGGCCGATGTCAATGCCGGGGTGGTGCCTGACATACCCAAGGATCGGATGCATCCGGGGACCGAACGGCGATGTCACCGGACCGGTGCCGGGACGCACGAAGCTTCCGGTGCCCTCCAGCGTGTCGTCGATCGAGTACTCGGCCAGCCAGGCCTCGAGGGCCTTCGACTCGGCGAGGAACTCCTCGTGCAAGCGAAGCTCCTCGTCGCGGGCGGCATCTGCTGCGGTGCGGGCCTCGGTGTGAGCGGACTCGGCAGCTTCCAGCACACTCGCCGCGGCCTGTGCCTCCTCCTCGGCGGCGGCCGTGGCCGACTGAGTACGGGCGACGGCTTGGGTGAGCTGACCGTACTCGGCTCTGAGGGCGCGCACCCGGTCCCGGATCGCCTCCAGCTCGGCCAACTGCCCTTCGAGCTCGCGCATCGCCTCGTCGCCGTCCCGCAGCACCGTTCCCGAGCCTTGCTGACGGCCCGCTGAGTTCGACTCGAGCAGAGCCGACCAGCCGCCTGACTGGTAGGCCGACCGCGCCACCGCACCCAGCCGCTCGCGAGTCTCCGCCACCTGGGCGGTCATCGCGGTCAGGGCACGGGACGCCTCCCGCTCAGCACGCCGGGTCGCCTCCAGCGCGCGAACAGCCTGGCCGGCGGCTTTGGTGGCGGCGTCAAGCTCGGCCTGTGCAGTCTCAGCCCGGAGCGTCGCGGTGTCTAGCTCGGTCTGCGCCTTCTCGAGAGCATCGAGCGCGGAGCTCACCGCGTCGGCATGGGTGTGCAGGAGGTCTTCGGCGAAATCCTGGATGGTCTCGTTGAGCTCGTCGACGTCTTGGTCAGTGTCGTCCGGCACCGCGCCCACCGGCGATGCCGCGAGCATGCCCAGGCCCAGCACACCCGCGGCGAGCGCGGCGCACACGCCAGTCCGGCGGCTGGGCGAACCCACGGCCCGGTACCCCCTCTTTCGCGAGCTCCTGACGATTTCGCATCATACGCCGCGAACTTCGGTTGCGGTTCGGTTCAGTGCAATCCCCACGCGTGATAGCTGTCGATCTCGAACCACGCGTCGATCCGCGGCCGCTCGCGATTCGCGTACGGCTTGCCCGTGTAGTGGACGGCCAGGCGGTCGATTCCGGACAGATCCTCGTCCGGGCTGATCGTGACGGTGCCCTGCAGGCTGATGTGGCGGTACCACGAATCGCCGTCGAGGACGGTAAGCGAGACCCTGGGATCGGTCCGCATGTGCTCGAGTCGCTTGCGGCCGGCATCGAGGTTCAGCAGGATCCGCCCGTCGTCCCACAGGTACCACGTGGCGACCGATACCGGCGCGCCGTCCGGCCGGACGGTGGCCATCACGGCCGGATTGGGCTGTTCGAGAATCTTGACCAGGTCCTCGGAGATCGGTGGCTTGGCCACGGAAACGCCTCCTTCGTCAGCGCAAGCAGATCGGTTGTCCACCGACCGGCAACTCCATCCGGCGTGCCGCTATTCCACTCGCCAGTAGGCTCGCGGGGTGCCCACCGTCCTGCTCGTCCGTCATGGCCGGACCGCCGCGAACGCCACTCGCGTCCTCGCCGGCCGGTCCTCCGGCGTCTCGCTGGACGAGACCGGTCGCGCACAGGTCGAGGCGCTGGCGAGGCGGCTGGAGAAGCTCACGCTGGCCGCGGTCGTTACCAGCCCGCTCGACCGCTGTGTCGAGACGGCCACCGCCCTCACGGCGAGCCGCCGTGGCATCGCGCCGGTCGAAGACGAGCGGCTCCTTGAGTGCGGGTACGGCGACTGGACGGGCCGGCGGATCCGGGAGCTAAGCCGCACGAAGCTGTGGCGCCGGGTCCAGTTGCACCCATCGGCGGCCACGTTCCCCGGCGGCGAGTCGATGCGTGCCATGCAGGCTCGCGCCGTCGATGCGATCCGCGAGCATGACGCACGGGTCGCCGCTGAGGCCGGCGACGCGGCCGCGTGGATCGCCGTTTCGCACGGAGACGTCATCAAGGCGATCGTTGCCGACGCGCTTGGCATGCATCTCGATGCCTTCCAGCGGATCGTCGTCGACCCGGCGTCCGTCACCGCGATCACCTACACCGATCTCCGTCCCTTCGTCGTCCACCTCAACCACACCGGCGAGCGGCTTGGCATCACGCCGCGGTCCCGCCGGCGCCGACGGTCCAGCGACGCGGAGGTGGGCGGCGGGAGCGGGACGGAATAAGGTCGGTTCCGTGCCCCACCAGATCATCCGGTTCGACTCACCTGAGCGGTTCGTCGCCGGCACGGTCGGCGAGCCGGGCCAGCGCGTCTTCTTCCTCCAGGCCCGGGAAGGTCCCCGGATCGCCACCGTCCTGCTCGAGAAGGAGCAGGTGGCCGCCCTTGCCGAACGCATGGACGCACTGCTCGACGAGGTCGTGCGGCGCACCGGCGGCCAGGCCCCCGTCCCGGCCGTGGCACCGGCCGACCTCGACGACAACGGCCCGCTTGATCAACCCATTGAAGAGCAGTTCCGCGTGGGGACGCTCACTCTGGCCTGGGACGGTACGAAAGACCAGGTGGTCATCGAGGCGTTCGCCGCAGCCGACGACGACGTCCTGCAACCCGACTCGGAGATTCCCGAAGACCGTGACGTGCTCGTCGTTCGCATCTCGGGCGCGGCCGCCCGAGCCTTCGTCAAGCGCGCTCAGGCGCTCATCGCAGCGGGCCGGCCGCCGTGCCCGCTGTGTGCGCTGCCGCTCGACCCCGACGGGCACATCTGCCCGCGCCAGAACGGCTACCGGCGCGGTGAGTGACCCGGCCCGGCTGCTCGAGCACGGTGAGCTCGTCGTCGAGGGCCGGCTGGTCGCGGCGTCCAACGCCACGCTGCTGTGCCGGCTTGTCGGCCCGGACGGCGAAGCGCGATGCGTCTACAAGCCCGCGGCGGGCGAGCGTCCCCTGTGGGACTTCCCGGACGGGACGCTGGCCGCCCGCGAGTACGCCGCCTACCTGGTGTCGGAAGCGGTTGGCTGGCATCTCGTGCCACCCACGCTGCTGCGGGACGGTCCGTACGGGCCGGGGATGTGCCAGATGTGGGTGGACGACTCCGGTGAGGAGTTCGTCGACATCGTGCCGCCCGACACGGTGCGAGAGGGCTGGCTGCCCGTGCTCGACGCGGTCGACGGTGAGGGGAAGCCCGTGACGCTCGTGCACGCGGACGACCCGCGGATCCGGCAGCTCGCGATCTTCGACATCGTGATCAACAATGCCGATCGAAAGGCGGGGCACATCCTGGCCGACGGCAACGGGTCTGTCGTGGGCGTGGACCACGGCGTCTCCTTCCACGCGGAGGACAAACTCCGCACGGTCCTGTGGGGTTGGGAAGGCCGGGAACTCACCGGCGGCGAGCGGGATGTGTTGCTCCACCTCCGGGCGGAACTGGACGGAGCCCTCGGCTCCGCGCTGGGCAACCTGCTGGCCGCCGACGAAGTGCAGGCGACGGACGAGCGGATCTCACGGCTGCTACGGGATGGCCGCCTGCCCGCCAAGGGAGGCCGGCGGCGGCCCATTCCGTGGCCGGTGTTTTAGGCTCACAGGCATGCGCGCCTGGACCGCTCCTGATCTCCCCAAGCTGCCCGGGCGAGGGCATCCGATCCGCCTGTACGACACCGCCGCAGGCCAGGTAGGCCCGACGGCGCCCGGTCCGCAGGCGCGCATGTACGTCTGCGGCGTAACTCCATACGACGC
>JASLBX010000425.1 GCA_030146385.1 Jiangellaceae bacterium
TCGGCCGAGGTCGCGCGCATCGCACCGGTACGGTGGCGCAAGCGCGGCCAGCTTGTCGGGTATCTGGACGCGGCCGAGCCGATCGACTACTTCGCCCGGAATCTCCGGGTGCTGGCCCGGCACGTGGTCACCCTGCTGCGCCGCAAGGAACCCGTTCCGGAGGTCTTGCCGTCGGCGCTGCGGGCGCTCTCCGGTGCGGTTCGCCTGCTTCAGATGGATCTCGGCGCCGCGGAGGAGCCCACGGAGGCGCGGTCGTCGGCGGTCGCCGCCGCCGAGCTCGCGACCGAGGCTCTCGACCAGACCGGCGGCTTCGCCGGCCAGGTTGTCGTGGCGCAGACTCGCTCGATGGCCGTGGACCTGCTGCGCGCCAGCGGGCTCGATCGGGACGAGGCGCAGCAGCTGCTGCCGTCCCTGCCGCCGGGGCCGGTGTCGTACGGATGAGGCCGATGCTCGCCGTCGCCGGCACGCTTCCCCGGGACGACGCCGCGTGGGCCTACGAGCTGAAGTGGGACGGGGTCCGGATGCTCGCGGACGTCACGCCGGACCGAGTACGCCTCACCGGACGCTCGGGGTCGGATATGACCGTCGCTTACCCGGAGCTGGCCGGCCTGGCCGAGGCGGTCGGCGAGCTTCGTCCCGTCCTGGACGGTGAGGTGGTCGTCCTGCGTCCCGACGGCCGGCCGGACTTCCAGGCACTGGCGCCGCGGATGCACGTGCAGGCAGCCGCTCGGGCCCGGCAACTGGCGGCGAGCGTGCCGATCACGTACGTGATCTTCGACGTGCTGGAGCTCGCGGGGACGTCCACGGTGGCGCTGCCATACGAGCGCCGGCGCGAGTTGCTGGAGAGCCTGGAGCTGGTGGGCGCGCACTGGCAGCTGTCGCCGTTCTTCCCGGGCCCGGGTGTGGACATCCTGGAAGCCAGCCGGCGGATGGGCCTTGAGGGTGTGATCGCGAAGCGGCGCGGCTCGCCGTACCGGCCGGGCCGGCGGTCGGACGAGTGGATCAAGATCAAGAATTTCCGGACGCAGGAGATCGTGATCGGCGGGTACACGGCTGGCGAGGGTCGGCGGGAGTCGACGTTCGGTGCGCTGCTGCTCGGCCTGCCGGTGTCCGGTGGGCTGACGTACGTGGGCAGCGTCGGCACGGGCTTCGACGACGCCGCGCTGGTCGAGTTGACGTCGCGGCTGCGTGGGCTGAAGCAGGCGACTTCGCCGTTCATCGGGCCGGTCGACCCGCGCCAGGCGCGCACTGCGCGGTGGGTACGTCCGGAACTCGTCGGGGAGGTCGCCTTCGGCCACTGGACGGACGACGGCCGGATGCGCCACCCGACCTGGCGCGGGCTGCGTCCGGACAAGTCGCCGTCGGAAGTTATCCGAGAATCAGCGGGAAGAGGGGAGGGAGTGGGATTCGGTGTGGAGGGGCTCCAGTAGGTCGCCGTTGGCCTCGACCCGATCCACGGCGTCGGTGAGGTCGAACCGGAGCGGCGCGGCGGTGCTGGCCGTGCGCTCGACCTCGTCCCACGCCACCGGCATCGAGACCGTGGGCGCGTCGGTGCCTCGCAGCGAGTACGGCGCGACAGTCGTCTTGGCCGCGCTGTTCTGGCTCCAGTCGATGAGCACCTTCTTGCGCCGGACGCTCTTGTCCATCTTCGAAACGATCAGCTTGGGATGGGCCTTCTCCAGCCGTTCGGCAAGACTCCGGGCGTAGCCGTGGACTTCCTCCACCGGGGCCTCCGGGTCGAGCGCGACGTATGCCTGCAAGCCCTTGGAGCCGCTGGTCTTCGGATATGCCAGCAACCCGTCGGCCGCGAGCGCCTCGGCGACCAGCAGCGCCACCTGGCAGCACTCCACGATCGTCGCGGGAGGTCCTGGGTCGAAGTCGAAGACGAGGCGGTCCGGGTTGCGCGGCTCGTCGCCGTCGACCCGCCACTGCGGCACGTGAAACTCCAGGACGGCCAGATTAGCCAGCCAGACCAGCGTCGGCAGGTCATCGCAGACGACGTATGTGACGGTTTCGGTGCCCCTGCTGCTGCCTGGTGACGGCAGCTCGACGGTTCGTACCCACTCGGGTGTCCCGCGCGGCGCGTTCTTCTCGAAGAAGCTGTCCGCCGCAACTCCGTCCGGCCAGCGCTTGCGCGTCAGCGGGCGGTCGGCCAGGTGCGGCAGCAGCACGGGCGCGACCCGGGTGTAGTACTGGATCACCTCACCCTTGGTCGTGCCCGTCTCCGGATACAGCACCTTGTCCAGGTTGGACAGCCCGAGGCGGCGTCCCTCCACATCGACGATCACCTTCGAGCCGGCCACGGGCCTAGTCTGCCGCACCATCCCGGTCGGCCACCGGAGCGGCCATTGCGCCCCCGCACACTTTCGAGAGGCGGGGCGATTCGGGCTAGCCGTGCCCGATACGAGGGCTTAGCATCGGCTGGTCGGCTATGGACTGGCATTTCGTGAACGGGGTTCTACCATGACGGCGATCCACCAGAGCCAGCCAAGCCGCCTCGCCGAGGTAGACCGGTATATCGCGCTGGTCGACCGGCCCGATGCGTTCCTCGACGACATCTGCGCCCAGGCCGCCAAGGCGTTCCGCGTGCCGATGGCCACCGTGAGCTTCGTCCACGACTACGAAGTGACGTTCGGCGGGCGGTACGGCGTCGACCTGGCGGGTGCGAGCGCTGCGCCCGGTCTGTGCGCGTCCGCGATCAGCGAAAACGACCAGGCGTACGTTGTGCCGGATGCGCCGGCGCACCTGATCGCGTCCCACCATCCACTGGTCAGCGGGTCGCCAGGGCTCTGCTTCTACGCGGCGGCGCCCATCACCACCGCGGCCGGCTACCGCATCGGCACGGTCAGCGTGATGGACCTGCGGCCCCGGCACACCCAGCCGGACGAGCTCGCAGCGCTGCGCGAGATGGCCGCCGGGGTCGGCCACGAGCTCGACGCCCGGCTCGCCGCAGCTGAGCGCGACTGAAAGCCCATCGCGGACAGGTGGCACCCGGGCCACGGGGGTAGACCCGGATGCCACCCGCGACGGTACCCGGCCAGGGGGAGGGGCGAGGCACCGCCACGATGGCGTTGCGCGGGGGGACGCAACGCCACCACGTAGCGGCCGACGACGCATGCCGGCTAGTTGTGACATTGGCAGACGGAGATGACAATCCGCTAGCCCCCTGCCGTGACGTGTTTACGTCTTGGCGAAAATGCGTCAGTGCGCGGTAGTGTGCGCGAGGCGCGGGACGAACGTCCAGGGAGGGACCGTGACGTTGAGGGTCGTCGGAATCGGCGCAACTCAAGAGCGCGTCTACCGCGCGCTCGTCGCCCAGCCGGACGCCACCACGGCGATGCTGGCCAGCAAGCTGGGCCTGACCCAGGAGGCGGTGGTCGGCGCGCTGGAGGCGGTTGCCGAGCGGGGGCTCGCCGCGCGCTCGGCCGCCGGAACGGATCGGTACTTGCCGGCCCCGCCGGCGGTGGCTCTCGGCGCGATTCTGACGCAGTACCGCGACGATCTGCGGCGCGTCGACGTCGCGCTCGCCGAACTCGCCGAGGAGTATCGCGTGGCGAGTCGGGCCCGGTCGATTCAGGACGTCATCGAGGTCGTGGCCGGAGCCGAGGCGATAAGGCACCGCTTCGAGCAGATCCAGTTGGGCGCGAAGCGGGAGGTGCTCGTCTTCGTGACCGGCCCGGCGTTCGCCGTCTCGTACGCAGACAACACCGCCCGGCTGCGGGCCAAGGAGCGCGGCGTCGTGTATCGGCGGGTGATCGACCGTGGCGAGCTCGAGGAGCCCGAGCTGGTCGCCGCGCTCACCGATCGCGTCCGGCTCGGCGAGGAGGTCAGGGTCGTCACCTCACTCCCGATGAAACTGATCATTGCCGACCGGTCGACCGCCCTGGTCGGACTGCTCACCGATGCGGTCCCGGCCGCTCTGTTCGTCCACTCGAGCGGCTTGCTGGACGGGCTGGTGGCCCTGTTCGAGAGCACCTGGCGGGCGGCGGCGCCACTGGCGGTCGGCTGCGGACTGGTGGAAGGCGGCCAGGAGCCGGGAATCGATCCTGCCGACACCAAGATTCTGGGCCTGCTGCTCGCCGGGCTGACCGACCAATCCGTCGCCGGTCAGCTGGACGTCTCGGTGCGGACCGTCCAGCGGCGGGTCAAGCACCTGATGGAGATCGCGGGCGTCCAGACCCGCATGCAACTGGGATGGCACGCCGCGCGCAACGGATGGGTGTGAGGTAAGCCCGTATCCTTTAGTTGAGCGAGCTGGGCGCCGCGCCGAGCCCCAGGGGGAGGTGGCCGATGCGCTTCCTACATGAGCGAGTTCCCGACCACGACCTCACCTACAGCGACGTGTTCCTGGTGCCGAGCCGGTCGTCGGTGACCTCCCGGCTGGACGTCGACCTGAGCACGTCCGACGGCAGCGGAACGACCATCCCCATCGTCGTCGCGAACATGACGGCGGTCGCCGGGCGCCGGATGGCCGAGACGGTCGCCCGCTGCGGAGGGCTCGCCGTCCTCCCGCAGGACATCCCCGTCGACGTCGTCGCCGACGTCGTGCACTGGGTCAAGCAGCGGCACACCGTCTATGACACGCCGATCACCATGGACCCGACCGGGACGGTCGGCGAGGCGCTGAACCTGCTTCCGAAGCGGGGGCACAACGCGGTCATCGTGGTGGAGGACGGACGCTCGGTCGGCGTCGTGACGGAGGCCGACTGCACGGACGTCGACCGGTTCACCCAGCTGGGCTCGGTGATGTCCACCGAGCTGCTGACCCTCCCCGACGGCATCAGTCCGGAGGCGGCTTTCAACCAGCTGCACGACGGCGGACACCGGCTGGCGCCCGTAGTTGACTCGTCCGGTCAGGTCGTGGGCATCCTGACCCGCGAGCGGGCGCTGCGGGCGAGCCTGTACCGGCCGGCGCTGGACGCGGAGGGCCGGCTGCGGGTCGCCGCCGCAGTCGGCATCACCGGCGACGTGGCGACCAAGACCAAGGCGCTGCTCGAGGCCGGGGCCGACGCGCTGGTCATCGACACCGCGCACGGCCACCAGGAACGCATGATCGAGGTGCTGCAGATCATCCGCGCGCTCGACCCGTCCGCCCCGATCGTGGCCGGCAACGTCGCGACCGCCGCCGGTGTCAACGACCTGGTCGCGGCAGGCGCCGACATCATCAAGGTCGGTGTCGGCCCCGGGGCGATGTGCACCACCCGCTTGATGACCGGAGTGGGACGTCCTCAGTTCTCCACCGTCTACGAGTGCGCCCGCCGCGCCCGGCAGCTCGGCAAGTACGTCTGGGCCGACGGCGGGGTCCGTCACCCGCGGGACGTCGCGCTGGCGCTCGCGGCCGGCGCGTCCAACGTGATGGTGGGTTCGTGGTTCGCCGGGACGTACGAGTCGCCGGGCGACGCGCAGCGTGACGCCAACGGGCGGCTGTACAAGGAGAGCTTCGGCATGGCGTCGTCTCGCGCCGTCCGGCTCCGCACTGCCGAGGACTCGCCGTTCGAGCGGGCTCGCAAGGCGATCTTCGAGGAGGGCATCTCGCGCGCCCGGATGTACCTCGACCCGGAGCGGCCCAGTGTCGAGGATCTGCTCGACATGATCGTCGCGGGTGTGCGCA
>JASLBX010000426.1 GCA_030146385.1 Jiangellaceae bacterium
GGCCGCCCCTGCAATGTTGGGTGCACGATGATCTGTGTCGGAGCGCAGAGGACGCAGCGAGCGGTCCTACCCGACGATCCGCACGACAGCCTCGGCGACGGCGACCGGATCGGCGCTGGGCTCCACGGCGACCGACACATGTCCGGAGGTGGGCAGCGGCGCCACGACCTGAGCGAAGTTCCCGTACCTGACGATGAGGTAGCGTAGCCCGCCGCAGTCGATATCTCCGCGCTGCCCGGTGAGCAGCACCAGGGTCGGGTTGACTAGCAGCTCTTCGAACCGATCCGACACCTCCGATGACGCCGCGGAGAGGTCGTCCCGTTGCCGGCTCTCGACGTGCTGTCCGTTCGCAACCGCGACGTAACGCACCTGTGGTCCCAGGGCGAAGATCGCGGGGATGGTGTCCTGCGGGTTCGTTGACATGATCGGCTCCTCGGTAACGCTCGAGCCGCCGGGATGCGTCCGACGACTAATAGGCGAGTGGTTCGTCGGCCAAGAAGGGCGGGGCAGGCTCGTACTGGATCTTGCGGCGGACGAAGCGGGAGTGGGGCCGGCCGTGGATCCGGCCGATGAGCCAGAGTGCCATGTCGATGCCGGCAGAGACACCTTGGCTGGTGACCAGGTTGCCGTCGACGACGTAGCGGGCGTCGCGTACGACGGTGATGTCGCCTCGGGCTTCGAGCTCATCCTCGAGCTCCCAGTCGGTGGCGACGCGGCGACCTCGGGCTGGGCCGGCTGCGTGCAGGAGCTCGGCGCCTGTACAAACGCTGGTGAGCCAGTCGACGCGGGCGGCCACCTTCTGGATCCATTCGAGCACGGTGCGGTCGGTCATCTCACGCCTCGTGCCGGCGCCACCAGGGACGAGGAGGACGTCCAAGGGCGGATGGTTGTCGAGAGTGTGGTCGGGAACGACCCGCAACGACCCCTTGTTGCAGCGGACGGCATCGGGCCGCTCGGCGATCGTCACCACGGTATCTACGCCGGCGCCTTCCCCGGCTCGCACGGCGGCGGATGAGGCGAAGACCTGCCAGGGCCCCACGAAGTCCAGCGCTTCAGCCCCATCGAAGATCAACAGTCCGTAGGTCGTCATGGCTTCCCTGCCTGGGTGTCTTATGCGCTCGCGGTGCGGAAACGGGCGCGGTAGTCCGAGGGCGCGACCCCGACGATGCGGTGGAACGTCCGGCGCAGTGTCTCGGCGGTTCCGAATCCGTAGCGTCGAGCGATGGCCTCGACCGGGTCGTCGCGTTCGGACAGGTCCCGCTGCGCCGCCTCGACGCGGACCCGTTCGACGTACGCCGCAGGTGGCAGGCCGATCTCGTGGGTGAACCGTCGCTGTAGGTGTCGTGAGCTCAGGCCGGCCAGCTCGGCCAACTCGTCGACGCCGTGCCGTCCGCCGGGATCGGTGTGGATGGCGTCGACGACGCGCCGCAGCACGTCGCTTTCTGGCGGCGTGGACCACAGCGGGATGCTGAACTGAGATTGGCTGCCGGGGCGACGCAGGAACAGGTTCAGCTCGCGGGCGACGTCGAGGGCGGCCTGTGGCCCAAGATCGTCCTCGACAAGGGCGAGCGCCAGGTCCATGCCCGCCGTGATCCCCGCCGACGTCCAGAAACGCCCGTCCTGGATGAAGATCGGGTCGGAGTCGACGTGAACGTCGGGGTAGTCCTGCGCCAGCTGTTCTGCCTTCCTCCAGTGTGTCGTCACCCGGCGACCGTCCAGCAGGCCGGCCTCGGCGAGCAGGAACGTGCCGCTGCACACGGACGTCACCCTCCGTGCCGAGGCGGCGGCCGCCGCCACCCAAGCGACTAGCCTCCGGTTGTACCGTGCGGTGAACACGCCGTCCCCGCCCGCAACCACCAAGGTGTCGGTACGGCTTGGATCGGCCGTTGCCACCGAGACGTCCGCGTGGACTGATAATCCCTTGCTCGAGCGGATTTGACCGGCCTTCGGGCCGACGACGGTCAGTTCGTATCCGGCCTCGCCGAACACCTCGAACGGACCGGCCAGATCGAGCGTCTCGTAGCCGTCGAAGATGACGAATGCGACCGGTCCGGGTTCCATGCGACCATTCTGGCTCTCTGCGTGGCTGTCGTCCACGACACACAGCGCACAGATCGCGCCATCAGATGGCGTCGGCGCACGCTAGCGACGCGTGGAGGACCGAGCCGGGCTGGATCCGGCCTTGGTCGAGTCGGACGACCTGGTCGGCACGCGCGATGGTGGCGGGCCGGTTCGAGACGACCAGCAACGTACGGTCGCCGTCGGCGAGGAGCCGATCCCAGAGCCGCCGCTCGGTATCGACGTCGAGTGCGCTCGACACGTCGTCCAGCACCAGCAGGTCAGTGTGGCGGACCAACGCTCGCGCGATCGCGGCTCGCTGAACCTGCCCGCCGGACAGCCGGACGCCGCGGGCGCCGACCTCCGTCTCGAGTCCGGAACGCATCGACAGCACATCCAGGTCGAGGACCGCGGTGTGCATCGCCGACCGCAGGGCGGACGCGTCCTCGTGGCCGAGCAGGACGTTGTCCCGAAGCGACTCACTGAACACCCTCGGCACCTGCGCCACGTACGCCGATCGCGGCGGGACGAGGAACCCCGCTGGTTCCTCGACGATGTCGTCGTTCCAGTAGACGATTCCGGCCTCGGCCGGAAGCAGCCCCAGGACGGCACGTAGCAGCGTCGTCTTACCCGCGCCCGCTGGTCCGGTGACGACGGTGAACATGCCCCGCTCGATGGCCAGGTTCACGTCGAGGACACCACGCCCGGAGCCGGGGTGCGTGGCCGTGAAGCCGCACACGGTGAGGCGCTCCAGCGGAGCGCGCTCGCCCAATGCGGTCGGTGCGGCTGACCTGGCCGGTTCAGGCGGGCGGATGGGCCGATGGGCGACGAGCGCCTCCCGCGCTCCTGGAGGTAGAAGATCCGTCATCCGGTCGATCGCGACACCGGCCTGTCGGTGCCGAGCAAGCACCTGCCCGGCATAGTACGGAACCCAGACCAGATAGCCGATGTAGCTGACGAACAGGGCAAGGTCACCGACGGTGAAGTCGCCCTGCCGCATAGCGGGGGCCGCCAACAGCAGCACCAACCCGACACACAGGTCGACGGTCGCCCGATTGAAGCTGGTCAGCAGCTGTGAGGTGAGCTGATCCGCGAGCCCGGTGCGGCGGCGACGC
>JASLBX010000450.1 GCA_030146385.1 Jiangellaceae bacterium
GCCAGCTCGTTCGAGGACGAACCAGACCCCGACAGCCGGCTCATCGCTCTCGTTGCGGTAGCCGTGCGGAGTGGTGGAGGCGAAGGAGATGGCGTCGCCGGCCTTCAAGTGGTGCTCGTCGAAGCCGAGCGTGAGAATCAGCTCGCCCCTGATGAGGTAGCCGAACTCGGTGCCCGTGTGCCGCATCAGCGCTCCGGACGTCGAGGACGATCCTCCCGGCTGGTAGGTGACCATCAGGAAGTCCACATGGACGTCCGGGACCTGGCCGAGCAACTCCCACACCACGCCCGTCTCGAGCGTGAGTGACTCGCGATCGTCGGGGTGCACCACGGGGCCGACCCGGCGCTGGCGGTCGGCTTGGAGCGTACGAGCCGACGCGGTGGCACTGCGCTGAACAGCGCCCATGACCTGCGGATCTACGCTGCTGTCCACGTCCGATTCGAGGGGAAGCTCCTCGACCGGCCCGTTCCCGGTCGGGGCCGCGTCCTCCACCGGGACCACCGCAAAGAGATCTTCGATCGAGATGCCTAAGGCGGTCGTGATGGCGTACAGGGTGCTCACCGACGGCTGGCTCTTGTTCGTCTCGATCTGCGAGATCAGGCTGGCGGAGACTCCGATCTCGCGAGCTAGTCCGCGCACCGTCATGCCCTGGCGGATCCGCTCTTCACGGATACGTGCCCCAATGGGAGGGACTTCGGACGGGCTCACGGTTGCTCCTGGCCTTGCGGACGATGTCGAACGCAGGGTACCGCTGCGAATTGGTCGCCCGGGTGTTGTCGGCGTCACGGCTGTCTCCTGTCGGTTCCGGATCGGCCGCTCAGGGTTGACGACGGCACTCACCTGGGCTTAACTCTGCGGTAAGCATTATTAAACAGCACAGCGTGATCGAGTGCTGCTGGCGCCGAGGATGTGCATGCAGATGAGTCTTCGCACGTACGGCCCTAATGCGGTCGACTGGGAAGAGCGGGTTGACCTCGACCGGCTCCGGACGGACCGGCTGGAACGGCTCCGCGAGAAGCTTGAGCTCTCGTCGCTGGGGGCCCTGCTGACCTTCGACTTCGCGAACATCCGGTACATGACGTCCACCCACATCGGTACGTGGGCCATGGACAAGCTGATCAGGTTCGCACTGCTGCCTCGCGGCGGCGAGCCGATCGTCTGGGACTTCGGGTCGGCCGCGAAGCACCACCAGCTCTACAACCCGTGGCTGGACGGCCCCAAGCGGGCCCGAGCCGGGATATCGACCCTGCGTGGGGCCTTTCACCCGGACGCCGGTATCGCCGAAGAGGTGGCCCGTAAGATCGCCACCGAACTCCGCGAGCACGGCCTGGCCGACGAGCCGCTCGGCGTCGACCTCGTCGAGATGCCGATCCTGGCGGCCCTCCGCGCGGAAGGCATTGATGTCGTCGACGGCCAGCAGGTCTTCCTCGAAGCGAGGCGGATCAAGACACCGGACGAAATCTCCCTGCTAACCCAGGCGTGCTCGATGGTCGACGCAGCCTACGAGGAGCTTTACGAGTTCCTCCGGCCCGGAGTTCGCGAGAACGAGTGCGTGGGCGTGGTGAGCAACGTGCTCTACGGGCTCGGCAGCGAGTACGTCGAGGGCGTCAACGCGATCTCCGGTGAACGCTGTTCGCCCCACCCGCACGTCTACAGCGACCGGATCATCCGGCCCGGAGACCCCGCGTTCTTCGACATCCTGCACAGCCACCTCGGGTACCGCACCTGCTACTACCGCTGCTTCGCGGTGGGCAGCGCGTCCCCGGCCATGCGCGACGCGTACGTTCGGTGCCGGGAGTACATGGATCAGGCGATCGCCCTGGTCAAGCCGGGCGTCACGACGGCCGACATCGTCGAAGTTTGGCCCAGGGCCGAGGAGTTCGGCTTCCCCGACGAGGAGGCCGCCTTCGCCCTCCAGTACGGGCACGGCGTCGGGCTCGCGATCTGGGAGAAGCCGATCTTCTCCCGGCTAGTGTCGCTGGATCACCCTGAGACGCTCGAGGAGGGCATGGTCTTCGCGCTCGAGACGTACTGGCCCGCGTCCGACGGCTGGTCGGCCGCGCGGATCGAGGAAGAGGTCGTCGTCACGGCCGACGGCTGTGAAGTGATCACCAAGTTCCCCGCCGAGGAGCTGCTGATCGCTGGCCGGAAGTACTGGACGGTAGGTGGGCAATTGAACTCGTTGCGCGAATCGCAGTCGCATCTCAACACTCCGGCCGGCCGCGGAGAAAACGGAGCGTCCGGATGACCGAGGCCGCAGCGGTGGCAGAGGGCGTCGACTCCGGCGCACTCCTGTCGATGTACGAGCAGATGGCCGTCATCCGGCGCACCGAAAAGGCGGCCTTCGACCTGTTCATGTCGGGCAGCGTGAAGGGCACGACGCATCTGGCGGCCGGCCAGGAGGCCGTCGCCGTCGGAGCCAGCGCAGCCCTGCGTCCCGACGACTACGTGTTCGCCACGTACCGGGGCCACCACCACGCGATGGCCCGGGGAGCGAGCCCCGAGGAGTGCCTTGCCGAGCTGATGAGCAAGTCAACCGGTGTGTGCAAGGCCAAGGGTGGCTCCATGCACCTGACCAAGGCCGAGTCCAACATGCTCGGCTCGTACGCGATTGTCGGATCGCACCTGCCGATGGCCGCGGGAGCGGCCTGGTCGGCCAAGCTCCGGGGCAGCGGCCAGGTCGCTGTGGCGTTCTTCGGCGACGGAGCGACGAACATCGGCGCTTTCCACGAGGCACTCAATCTCGCCGCGGTGTGGAAGCTGCCGGTGATCTTCGTCTGCGAGAATAACCTCTACATGGAGTACACGCCGATCGCGAACGTGACGGCGGTCCCGAACCCTGCGGCCGACCGGGCGGCCAGCTACCAGATGCCGGCCGAGGTGAT
>JASLBX010000499.1 GCA_030146385.1 Jiangellaceae bacterium
GTCGCCGCGGCGCCTTCGAAGCCCTGCTCATCGGCCCGCAGGACCGCCTTGTGCATGGCGGACTCGATGAACACCGGCTGGCCGCAGATGCCGCTGAAGTCGGCCTGCCGCGAGTCGAAGGCCGCCTCGATGCCGACGGCCCGGAGCGGCTCGATGAGCGGGAGCGTCGCCTCCACCCGGAAGCGCGGCAGCGCCAGATCGACCTTGCGCGACCGGCTCTCGCGTCGCAAGGCAGCCAGCGTCTCAGCCGGCGGCGGGCTCGCGTCGCGGCCGTCCGGCAACACCACGTCCACTACGACGTCGCTCGGCGTCGGCAGGGTCACCATCTGCCAGCCGCCGGCGGCCGCGTACTTCAACTGCTCCTGCTGCCGCATGGCCGGAACGTCGCGCGTCCCGGACGGCGCGTGGAACTCAGCCGGCTTCGTCCGGCCCTCCTCGAACGGGTTCTGCCAGGCGACCTTCAGGTACAGGGCGTTGACGATCACCGTCCCGGTCTGGTCGTTCACCGCCCCTGGCGGGACCAGGTCCTTTACCAGCCCGCGAGTCTCCTGCTCGACGTCGTTGTTGATCTTCTGGCGGGAGCCCTCGGGGTCGTGCGCGAAGTCGGCCGCGCGGACGGCTCCGCCGGGCCACCCGAGGACGGACTGTTTGAACTCCTCGCGGACGTCCAACCCGATGCGCGTCCACAATGTATTGGCGACGGCGGACTCCGCCTCGGACAGCCGGGCGGCTTCGCTGAGCAGCCGGGCCAGCGCGTCCAGCTTCCCGCCCTGAGCGAGCACGCGGACCAGCTCGTCCCGCGTACGGCGACGCGCACCGCCGGCGGCCAGGCCCAGCGCCGACGCCACCGAGTACGGCGACCACGGCAGGTTGCCCTCGCGCGGCAGCACCTCATGGAGCGCGAGTGCGTACTCAAGGTGCTGACGATCCACGGTTCACCCTCCTATCCGCACCGCGAGCCGGTCGAGGAAGGCCCGCTGCGCCGCGACGACCTTGGCCCGCGCCGCGTCGAGCTTGAACCAGCCCACCCGATCGATCTCGGGAAACTCCTGTACTCGACCTGAGCCGCGCGGCCACTCCATCTCGAACGTACCCGGCACGGCGTCCGCCGGGTCGAGATCACCTTCGACGGCCCAGACGATCACCGTCTTTCCGCCGGATTGCCGTACCTCCCCGAGGTCCAGGAGTTCACCGTCGGGCGGAGGCAGGCCGAGTTCCTCGGTGAACTCGCGGCGAGCGGCGGCTGGCGGCTCCTCGTCCGATTCGTATTCCCCCTTGGGAATCGACCAGGCACCGTCGTCCTTGCGCGCCCAGAACGGCCCGCCCATGTGGCCGATCAACACCTCGAGGCCGGCGTCGGTTCGGCGGAAGACGAGGAGTCCCGCGCTGCGCTTGGCTGCCACCGTCCCGAGTCTGCCGTGTCTCCGTAAATCATTCGCGCCGGGGCACGCTGCCGCGGTTCGATTGTCGGGTGGAACTCACATGGCTTGACCGGGCGAACCCGGACGCCCGAGACGTTGCCGGCGCCGTCGCGGTCGCCGAAGCCGCGCGCGCTGCCGAGCGGCCGCACGAGCCGATCCAGACGGTGTCCATGTTCCTCGGCCGGTTCAGGAACGGCTGGGACGGCGAGCCGCGGGAAGTCGGTGTCGCGCACGACGGCGACGGCCGAGTGATCGGCGTCGTGGAGCTCAGCCTGCCGAAGCGCGACAACACGCACGTGGTCGTGGTGTATCCGGTCAGCGACCCGACCGCCGGGTCGCAGAAGATCGATCAAGCGCTGATCGAGGCTGCGTCCGAGCGGGCTCGCGCCGAGGGACGCAAGGTTGCCGTGGTCATCACACCCGACGGACGCGAGTACACGGCGATGGCCGCGGCCATGGGCTTCGAACGGGCCTACGTGGAACTCGAGCGACGCCAGGACGTGACGGCCATCGACTGGACGGCGCTGGACGCGGAGTACGCGGCCGCCGAGCAGAAGGCGGCGGACTACGAGCTGCTTCGCATCAGTCCCGCCGTGCCGGACGAACTGCTCGATGCGGTTGCAACCATGACCGCCGCGATCAACGACGCGCCCACGGAGGCTCTCGACGTAGAGGACGAGGTCTACACGCCGGAGCGCATCCGCGAGGCCGAGGCCGCAGCGGTAGGCCGTGACCGGCGGTTGTACCGGCTGATCGCCCGTCACCGCGAATCCGGCGAGTTGGCCGGTCACACGGTCATCGCGATCGAGAACGAGCAGCCGTGGCTGGCCTACCAGTACGACACCAGCGTGTTGGCCGCACATCGCGGGCACCGGCTCGGGCTGCTGCTCAAGATCGGCATGCTGCGCTGGCTCCGTGACGCCGAACCCCAGGTGCGGTTCATCGACACCGGCAATGCGGCGTCCAACGACCACATGATCAGAGTCAACGAGTTACTGGGATACAAAGTCGTCGGCCAGGCGATCTGCTGGCAGAAGGACTTGGATTAGGGGTGTCTCGTGGATCGTGCCGGATGCGGGCGGCGGCCAGGCGTCGGTCCGGCAAGGCGGAGGAGGAGCTCGATGCGGTGCCATCGAGCGACGACGACAACGCAGCCGGTCGGCGT
>JASLBX010000504.1 GCA_030146385.1 Jiangellaceae bacterium
CCGCCGACCGCGTAGCGAGTCACCACTACCCTCATCCGGATTTCTCTCGATCACGGCCGCGCAGCCCACATGGTTTGGCAATACGGGACGTCCATGAATTAAGGTGAGGCTTACCTCACTGCATCGGGGCGCACAGAGCTCCTCGCCACCAAGGACGTCACGTGATCGTATGCCACTGCGAGGTCGTCACCGACCGGGATGTCACGCGCGCCATCAATGATGGCGCCCGAACCATCCCGCAGATCTGCGCGGCTACGGGCGCCGGGCGTGGCTGCGGTGGCTGCGTGTTCACGCTGAAGCGACTTCTGTGCCAGCATGAGGCCACCAGCGAGGCACCGATCCTGGAGGTAGACCGTGCAGCCAGTTAGCCCGCGCGTGGTCGAGCTGCTCAACAACGCGCTGACCTTCGAGCTCACGGTCACCAACACGTACTTCCTGCACGCCCGGATGCTCGACAACTGGGGGTTCGCCAAGCTCGGCAAGGTCTATTACGACCTGTCGATCGACGAGATGCGGGACGCCGACGTGCTCATCCAGCGCATCCTGCTGTTCGAAGGTCATCCCAACGTCCAGCGGCTGAACCCGATCCAGGTCGGCGAGAGCGCCGAGGAGATGCTCCGGCTGGCGCTCGACAGCGAGAAGGCCGCGGTCGCACAGTTCAACTCCTCTGCCGAGGAGTGCCGCAGCCTCGGCGACCACGGCACCGCATCGGTCTTCGAGGAGATGGTCCGGGACGAGGAGCAGCACGCCGACTGGTTCGAGAGTCAACTCGACGCCATCGAGCGGGTTGGCATGGCGCAGTACCTCGCGCAGCAGATCGACCCAGGCGCCGTCCCCAGCTAAGCCACCCGGCAAGGCATCACCACGCTGCGATTACCCGGCACGGCGCGCCCGAGCCGTCCTCCCACGGAACCGGACCGACGAACGCAAGCGCCCCGCGCGGCGGGATCCGGTCGAGGTTCGCCATGCTTTCGATGCCGTACCGTCCGGACGCGAGGAACTCGACGTGGACGGCGAAGTCGGTCGAGTTTCCCGGGTCGAGACTCATGGTGTCGAGCCCGATTCCGACCGGGTTGCGCTTGGGCACCAGCCAGTCGGTTGCGTCGACTGAGAAGCCCGGGAAGTTCAGGTCCGGAAAGCCGGCCCCGCCACGGAACGCGTCGCCGTCATCGACCTTGGCCGCCCATCCCGAGTTCATGCACACCAGTGCACGCTCCGGAATGCGGCCGTGCCGCCGCTCGAAGGCCACGAGGTCGTCGGGCGTGACCATCGCGTTCGGGTCCTCAGCGGCCTTGGCGGTGATGTCGACTACGACCACCGGGGCGACGAGGTTCTCCGGTCCGATCTGGTCGACCAGCAGGTTGCCCTCGTCGAAGTGGCCGGGTGTGTCGAGGTGGGTGCCGATGTGCTCCTCGAGCGTCCACTCCTTCGAGAAGAAGCCCGACGTCTCGAAGTCGTTGATCACCTCGTCGAACACCGCCTGCGGCCCGAAGAACGACGGGAATGTGCGGACCAGCCGGTGCGTCAGGTCCGCGGTGCGGCGAGCCCGCTTCGGGAACGCTGCCGCCGGCGTAGCGGAGCCAGCAGCGACGACCGCCGCGCCCCCGGCGATCGCTGCGGACGCGCGCAACATCCCCCTACGGCTCATGATCGTGCTTTGACCGGCGTCCGGGCTGGCGCGGTCCGGGTGATGGTGATGGTGCTGGGCGGTTGCGACGGGAGCGCACATGGCCACCTCTCCTTTCATTCCGGGCGTGACGCACTTACTCGCAACCTAGACCTGGCTCACCACGACGGGAAGACCCTGCACGCAGTACTCGGACGAGGACGTCCAGCGCCGCGCGGTAGCGGCCCTCGGGCGGCGTTCCGTAACCAACGATCAGGCCCGACTCGCCGTGGTTGGTGCTGTGCCAGTGTCGGGCGACCTCGTCAAGAGCCAGGTCATGTCGAGCCGCCTCGGAAAGCACCGCGTCGACGGTGCCCGGCTCGGCCAAGCGGACGAACGCGTGCAGGCCGGCTGCGACTCCCTCGACGGCGATGCCCGGAACGGTGGCGAGACGCCGGACCAGTGCGTCGCGCCGCCGCCGGTACCTGAGCCGGTTCGTCCGGACATGGCGGTCGTAGCCGTGGCTCCTGATCAGATCCGCCAGCGTGAGCTGGCTGACGAGGTCACTGTGCAGGTCGGCATGGCGCTTAGCCTCGATGAACGGCTGCACCAGCCGCTCCGGCAGGACGACCCACGCCAGCCGCAGCCCAGGTCCCAGCGTCTTCGACGCGGTTCCCACGTACGCGACATGATCAGGAGCGATGCCTTGCATGGCGCCGACAGGCTGCCGGTCGTAGCGGAACTCGCCGTCGTAGTCGTCCTCGACGATCAGGCCACGTCGGCCGCGCGCCCACTCGGCGGCGTCGTGCCGGCGCTGCGGATGCAGCGTCATGCCAAGCGGGTACTGATGGGCGGGGGTGAGGACGCATGCCGCCACGTCCATCGAGTCGAGTAGGTCGGCCCGGGCCCCGTTACGGTCTACGGGTAGCGAAACGACGCGGGCACCGGCGTGCTGGACCACATCCCGATGGAAGGGCAGGCCCGGGTCCTCCATTGCGACTGCGCCGGCACGCCCTACAACCTGCGCGAGCAGCGCCAGAGCTTGGACATAGCCCGTCGTGATGACGATCTGCTCAGGACGAGCCAGCACGCCGCGAGCACGCCCAAGGTACTCGGCGAGCGCGGCTCGCAGCGGCAGCTGACCCGCCGGGGCACCGTATCCGAACGCCGACGCAGGGGCACTCGACAAGGCGCGACGGGCGCTACGCAGCCAAGCAGCGACCGGAAACGTGGTCACGTCGGGCGTTCCCGGACGCAGGTCGTACCGCGGCTTC
>JASLBX010000534.1 GCA_030146385.1 Jiangellaceae bacterium
ATATGAGCCCGAACAGCGCCTGCGACAGCCGGCCATTAATCAACACGGACAAATCCTCAACTGCCGATGACAGCGCGCGTTCCGAAGGACGGGTGAGTTTCACGGCCAGACGACAGACTTGACCTGGAAGGCAAGGCATCGTGGCCGACATGGCGGGCGTCTGTCTGCCGGAGCCACGGACGTTGTCGGCCCCGCCCTGTAGGGTCCCAATCGTGGACGATCTTGGCGAGCAGACGGTGATGCTACGGCCGGTGTACGAGTCTGATCTGGATGCGCTGTTTCGCCAGCAGAGCGATCCGGAGTCGGTCAGAATGGCAGCATTCACGCCCGAAGACCCGGAAGACCGGCAGCGGTTCGACGCACACATGGTGAGGGTGATGGGCTCGCCCGAGATCACGCTGCGCGCAATCACATGGAAGGGCGACTTGGTGGGCAGCATCTCCAGCTTCGTTGTCGAGGGGCGGACCGAGGTCACCTACTGGGTCGACCGTGCCGTCTGGGGGCGGGGCATCGCCAGTGAGGCCCTTGCTTTGTTTCTTGAGATAGTTCGGATTCGGCCCCTTTATGCTCGGGCTGCGAGCGACAACGTCGGCTCACTGCGGGTGCTTGAGAAGACTGGCTTCCGAATCATCGACACGGAGGTGTCCTTCGCACCGGCACGTGGATCCGAAATCGAAGAGACGATCCTGCAGTTGGGCTAGGAGACAAGTCCTCACCCTGCTTGTCGCCGCACCCAGTCAGAAGCTCGACCACTGACGGCGACACGCACGGACATGCCGCGGATGGTGAGCTCGACCGTGCCGATGAGCGGACGCGAGTCTGCGGGCAGGCCGGCGACGGCTCCGGCAGGACCCGGAGAAGCCTCCAGCGGGCCCGAAGAATGCCGCTTCACGGAGGCCCGGCCGCACGGTCACGAGATGTACTGAGCGACACTTGTTTCGCTCTAGTGCTGGCCGCCGCCGTCGCACCGTTGCCAGTCCTCGCGGGCGGTGCCGTGCTGGCAATGGTGGGCGGGCTGACGTTGCTCCTGGATCACTCGGCGGCCGGGCTCCGCACGTGGAGGAATTCGTCGACCCCGTAGAGCCGGTGCATCAGGCGCTCCCGGCGCGCGAAGAACGGGTTCGTCCGCGTCCGGTCGACGAGCACTGGATGGTCCATGGTGACGGCACGGCCCTCGTGCTCGAGGGTGGCCGACCCCGCCGCCAGGACGTTGCGCACCCAGTCAGCGCCGGGGCCGTAGGGCAGGGCGAAGAGGAAGCCGTCGTCGACCTCGACCGCCACGACGGGAGTCCGGTACGCCGTCCCGCTGGCCCGACCGACATGGTGCACCACCGACGCCCATGCGCCGACCCCGCCCGCCGATGCCAGCTGTCGCGGGTTGGTCACGTCCCGGTTGAACCGCCGGATGACGTCCTGCACCGGCCGGAACTTGGTGCGGAACGACACGGTGAACGCGACCAGTGCGAGGAGGCCGACGAGCCCCAGCCCTCCAAGACTCTGCAGGAGTGTCCTCATGTGGTTGCTCCATTCTCGAGGAGATGTGTTGGTGCGGGGATGGTGAATGCCTTGGCGAGCAGCCACACCGCCAGCACGAGCTCACCGATGAACGTGAATCCCGCGACCTCGGGCGCGGCGCCGCCGGAGAGCACGACCGTGACGCTGTCGAACAGGTAGCCCAGCCCGGCGACGGTGAGCAGCACTCCCAGCCACCGGGGGACGAACCCCGACCGGTACGCCAGGTGGCCGATGAGGAGCAGGTGCAGGCCGAACAGCAGCAGACCGGCGCTGAAAACGTCGGCGAAGGTCTCGATCCGCAGCAGCGCCTGGGCGTGCACCTGCTCCGTCCCGAGGACCGCGTGCTGGTCGTCGGAGCCGAGCAGGCCGGGCACCCCCAGGAGGTGGCTGATCGCCACCAGGTAGACGCCGGCGTACACCAGTCGGAACGCCGCGGCGAGCGCCGTCAGGCCGCCGCAGACTGGGAGGAACACCCGGTACAGCGCCCAGGCAACCACGACGTCGAGGGCGACGACCCCGAACATCGCCACGATCCCGAGCCGGAACAGGCCCGCCGAGGCGGTGATGTCCGCGGCGGTCCGGGCGGCGTCACCCGGCGTCACCAGCCCCTCCACCGCGACCAGGTACCCGAAGGGTCCCAGCACCACCATCAGGAGGAGAGCGCCACCGGCGGTGATGCTCGCGCTCCGCATCGACCACGCCTCCGCTCCTGCCGTTCGGTTGGGTCGCGCCGCGTCCATCGCCATACGTCGTAAGGTAAACATACGCAGTAAGGTACCCGTACGGCGTAAGGTGGGCAAGTCCGGTCTGGACCAACCGGGAGGTCGTCTGGTAGGCGTCAGGCGGTCGTGCGACGCCGCTCGAGTCCGTCCAGGATCAGGTCGAGCGCGAACTCGAACTCGAACTGGTCGTCACACCAGCCCAGCGTGGATTCGGAGGCGTGAGAGATCTCGGCCATCATCCCGACGATGTGCGGATACTGGTCGGCCATCTGCTCGAGCATCGCGGTGGCGTCGGCCTCGCCGGCGTCGGCGTCGTCGGGCTCGAAGAGCTCCTGGGTGAACCCCAACGCCCGGCTGCCGAGCACATGGATCGCGTGATGGGCGAGGTCGTAGGAGAACCCGCCCGCGCGGAAGATGCCGAGCAGGCCGTCGTAGTAGCCGATGGCCGCTTCGCCGAGGACGGTGCGGGTCTCAAGAACGCGCGGGGCCCAGCGATGCCGGAGGAGCACGTCGCGGGCCACAAGGATGCGGGCACGCATCGCCCCCCGCCAGTCATGGGCGGGTGAGGGGCCGATCCCCTCGACCTCGTCAAGGATCTCGCCGATGACGACGTCGGCAACACCGTCGAGCACCGCCTCCTTGTTGGGGACGTGGTGGTAGAGCGACATCGCCTCGACCGCGAGCTCCTGAGCCAGTCGTCGCATGGTCAGCGCCTCCAGGCCGTCGCGGTCGGCGATGCCGACCGCAGCGCGCAGGACGCGGCGCCGATTCAGGGGTGCGCGCGGCTTACTCTCGGCCTCGACGACGGTCCTAGCAGCCATCTCCACCTCCGAGGGCGAACGTTACCCGTACAGAGTAAGTCTGGCCCCGTCGAGCATGACACGCGACTCCGCGGGGGCCCCGTGACGACCATGGAGACGCGGATCGCGACCGGCGCGGAGGTCTCCGAGCGGGCGCCTCGGCTCCAGGTCGACTTCAAACCCAGCACGGCACCCACCGGTCGGGGAACTCGCCGAGCACCGGGCGCGGCTGACCGTGCAGGCGACACGACGGCGATGCCCTGTGGGACCCGGCGGTCGGTCACGGTATCGACCGGTTTCGGCTACAGTCACCGCGGGCGAGCTCGGGGCTTACCTCGCCGAGCTCTACGTCCAGCCCCAGCTGCGCGGCCCGGGGCCCGGCACCCGCCTGCTGCGGGTGATCATCGACGACGCGAAGGCGCGGCGCGCGATGTACGTGAACCCTCGGCACAAGCGAGGACGACCTAGCCGCCCGCGCGCTACGAGAGGTTCGGATTCGACTGCCACGAGAGCCGGGGCTGGGGGCCACTTGCGCTCCACTGCGAGTAGGACCTCAGATCGGACGCGAAGTTGTATCCCCGGGTCCGGGTCGGGTAGCAACTTCCTCTCATGCCGCGTTCCGCTCGGTCGTGCCCATGGGCGGACGTCTGTCAGCTGGCCGTGCTGTGGTTGGTGCAACTACGAGTCACCGAAGGATGGCAACATGGCTGAGGCTGAGCCGACGGGCAAGTAGTACGAGGATCTGGTCTGAGCTCCAGGAACGACTCGACGCGGCGCAGAGCGCGGGGATATTCGAGGGTCGGGATGCTATCGAGATGCCGGCCCGTGGGTCGCGAGTCCCCGACGTTCGGCTTCACATCGGGAAGTTCCGCCGCAAGGAGCGTCGCGACACTGATCGTCTCGTCGAACCAGGTGCCGTTGTCGGAAGCACCTGCGTGGCGAGGGCTCTGGCGATCTCCGCGAGTTGGTTTGGCGCGGTGAGGTGGGCGCCGTGCGACTGCTTGTCGAGGACGACCTTCTCTGCGCGAGGCATCGTGTTGACGAGTACGTCAATTCGTTCCTCGAGGTGGCCTGGGCTTCGTGAGCCGCTGACCAGCGTCACCGGCAGGTCGAGTTTGGCGTACTCGTCAAGCCTGACCCCCAGATCATCGATCTCTTCAACGCGCAGTTGTGTGTGTACGAGCTTGCGGTACCGCGGGTGCACTGCAGCGTAGAGTCCGACGAAGCGCGCTTGAATCGGATTGAGCCGCAACATGTGTTGCGAGAAGATCGCGACCGCCTTTCCTGGTCTGCCCGCCTCGATAGCGGCGCGCACGCGCTGTGTCGCTTCGCCGCCAATCGGAGGCCCGATGACGACCGGCGGTTCGTAGATCACCGCGCCTCGGAACGTCTTCGGTGACGCCACCATCGTCTCCAAGGCGAGCACTCCACCGGAGGAATGACCGAAGAGCATCTTGGGCCCTTGGACGGCTTCGCTGACCGCCAGCACGTCGTCGACTTCCTGAGCCATCGTGGTAGGAGCGCGCAATCCGTAGGGTCGGCGTCGAAGCCGGACAACGCGATAGCTATTCGAGAGCCGGTCCGCGACTTTCTTCCATGCCCGCCCGTCATCCATGCCACCATGAATGATGACGATCGCAGGACCTGCTCCGTCGTCCAACGCCTCGATGGTGCGGCCGTCTGACGATCTGACGGATATCACGAAGACCTCAACCATCCCCTCGCGGTAGGTGACCAGGATAAAAGGGGCCTTGGTGCGCTCAGGCGTGCAACGCAGGCATGACTCATCCAAGACACGGCACGGAAATATCACGGCCGGCCGGCGTCCGCGATCTCGATTCGTCGGAAGACGCGATGCGGTGCTTGGCCCGAAGGACCGCAGCCGCAGCGCGGACATCGGACTGCAATCGTCCTCCACGACTGGGGTGCCCCGGGCCCAGCGGTATTGCGCGTCTGGCTGCCGAAGAGCGCGCTCGAAATCACGGTCCCGGGCGGGTATCGATACCGGGCGTTGCCGCCATCGGTTGGAGAACTCGGCGAATCCACGCCAACGGGTGGCTATCAGTGCGGTACGGGAGGTAAGAGGAAGGGGTGTCAAACCAGCCTATGGGGTTCTGCAGCACCGAAGCTGACGTCCGGACATGCCGCTGTGGCGCGGTGAGGTGCCCGTCGGTGATGGTAATTCGACCGGTCCTCCGTCGTTGGCAGCTTCCACCGGGTCCTGCCCGCATCGCGACGGTGTGGAAGTGCCCGGTGTCGTGTCGTGGGCGACGATGATGCCGTGCAGGTGACGTTTGTGGGCAGTGGCGACGCCTTCGGCAGCGGCGGGCGGTGGCAGACGTGCATCCGGCTCGCCGCATCCGGGAAGACGCTGTTGGTGGACTGTGGCGCCACTAGCCTGGTCGCGTTGAAGGCCCAGCGGATCGACCCGAACGGCGACCACTTCGGGGGCCTGCCGTTCCT
>JASLBX010000546.1 GCA_030146385.1 Jiangellaceae bacterium
AACGAAACGATCGATTCTCTTGCCACCTCCGGTCATCCGTGCCAACGTGACCGCCGTTCCGCCGACGTGACCGAGGTCATGCCCTCGACCCGTCGCCTCCCCCGCCCAGAGGACGCCGATGACGACCACCGAAGCCGTGGAGACGCCGCCGTCCCAGACGGCGACCGACCGGCCGGTGATCGAGATCGACCACGTCTCCAAGTCGTTCGGCGACTTCGTGGCCGTGCAGGACGCCGACTTCACCATCGCCGAGGGCGAGTTCTTCTCCATGCTCGGCCCGTCGGGATGCGGCAAGACCACCACCCTGCGGATGATCGCCGGGTTCGAGACCCCGACGAGCGGGCAGATCCTGATCGGCGACGTGGACCTCGCCGGCCAGAAGCCGTACCGGCGGCCGGTCAACACGGTGTTCCAGAACTACGCCCTGTTCCCGCACCTGGACGTGTTCCAGAACGTGGCCTTCGGGCTGCGCCGCCGGGGAGTTCGGGACGTCGCCCCGCAGGTCGAGCAGATGCTGGCCATGGTCGAGCTGAGCGGGTACGGCAAGCGCAAACCCGCTCAGCTCTCCGGCGGCCAGCAGCAGCGCGTCGCCGTGGCCCGCGCTCTGATCAACCGCCCCAGCGTGCTGCTGCTGGACGAGCCGCTCGGCGCGCTGGACCTCAAGCTGCGCCGCCAAATGCAACTGGAACTCAAGCGGATCCAGGCCGAGGTCGGCACCACGTTCGTCCACGTCACGCACGACCAGGAAGAGGCCATGACGATGGCCGACACGGTCGCGGTGATGAACGAGGGACGCATCGACCAACTCGGCTCTCCCGTCGAGTTGTACGAGCATCCGAAGACTACGTTCGTCGCCAATTTCCTCGGCCAGTCGAACCTCATCGACGGCAGTGTGGAGAGCCAGAACGGCGACCTGGCGGTCATCGCCGTACCAGGCGGGCAGTTGGCGGTTCCAAAGGACCGAATGCCGGAGACGTCCCAGGTCCACGTGGGCGTCCGTCCCGAGAAATTGACGCTAGCGCCGCGCGACCGGGCAGACAGCATCCCGTCGCACTTCAACCGGCTGGCCGCCGTGGTGGATGAGACGCGGTTCATGGGTGTCTCGACCGAGTACATCGTGCGTACGACGGCGGGTGAGCGGCTGACAGTCTTCGTCCAGAACGCCGGGCAACCGGACCGGCTGGCACCCGGCGCGGACGTGACCGTGTCGTGGGACCCGGCGCACACGTTCGCCCTCGACATGCGACAGGCCGCGGACGCCGGCCTGAGCCCGGCCGGAATCACACCATGAGCACATTGCCTGCTGAGCCGCTGGGCAACCTCGTCCCGACGGAACAGCCGGACACGGAGCCGCCCCGCGGCCGACTGCGATCCCGGCGGCTGCCGTACCTGCTGTTGCTTCCAGCGCTCGCGTGGCTGGCGGTGTTCTTCATCGTCCCCACGATCACGTTGTTCTCGACCTCCCTCCAGACCGGGTCGATCTACGAGGGCTACGCGCTCACATTCTCGTTCTCGAACTACTTCGACGCGTGGGCGCGGTTCTGGCCACAGATGGTGCGGTCGTTGCTGTACGCGGGTTCGGCCACCGTGCTGGCCATCCTGATCGCGTACCCGCTCGCGTACACGATGGCGTTCAAGGCCGGCCGGTGGCGCAACGTCCTGCTGATCCTGGTGATCGCCCCGTTTTTCACCAGCTTCCTGATCCGGACGCTGGCCTGGAAGACGATCCTCGCCGACAACGGCATCGTGGTCGAGGTGCTGAACACGCTGCGGATCACGGACGTGCTCAACATGATCGGCCTGACGACCGGCGACCGAATACTCGCCACTCCGCTCGCGGTGATCACCGGCCTGACGTACAACTTCCTACCGTTCATGATCTTGCCGCTGTACGCGACTCTGGAGCGGCTGGACATCCGGCTGATCGAGGCCGCGGGTGACCTGTACGCCTCGCCGTTCGCGGCGTTCCGCAAGATCACGCTCCCGCTGTCGATGCCGGGTGTCGTCGCCGGAACGCTACTGACCTTCATTCCCGCCTGCGGCGACTACATCAACGCCCAGCTACTGGGCAGTATGCCTGCGACGTCCATGATCGGAAATGTGATCGACGCGCAGTTCCTCCGGGTCCTCGACTACCCGACCGCCGGGGCGCTGTCGTTCACGCTCATGGTCGGCGTGGTGACGATCGTCACGCTGTACGTGCGGCGGGCCGGAACGGAGAGGTTGCTGTAGATGGTGGTGGTCACCGAATCCCGTCCCGTCACCGCGAGCCCGCGGCCACGGCCTCGCCGCCGACCGCTCGAGTGGATTCGCGAGCACATCGTGCTCATCGCCGGCCTGCTCGCGCTGGCCTACCTGCTGATCCCGAACCTCGTGGTCGTCGTGTTGTCGTTCAACCGTCCAGAGGGCCGGTTCAACTACAGCTGGAACACGTTCTCGCTCGATGCGTGGGCGAACCCGTGCGCGGTGGGCGGGATGTGCGACTCGCTGATGCTGAGCCTGCGGATCGCGGTGTTGTCGACGCTGGCGGCGGTGGTGCTGGGGACCCTTGCGGCCTTCGCGCTGACCCGGCACCGGTTCCGCGGCCGCGGCGGAACCAACGTGCTGATCTTCTTCCCGATGGCAACGCCCGAGGTCGTCATGGGGTCGTCCCTGCTGGCGCTGTTCGTCAACACGACGATCGTCCCGCTGGGCTTCTGGACGATCCTCATCGCGCACATCATGTTCCTGCTCAGCTACGTGATCGTGACGGTCAAGGCGCGGCTCGCCGTCCTCGACCCGCGGCTCGAGGAGGCCGCCATGGACCTCTACGCCGACGAGCGGACGACGTTCTGGCGCGTGACGTTCCCGTTGGCATTGCCGGGAATCGTGGCGGCG
>JASLBX010000562.1 GCA_030146385.1 Jiangellaceae bacterium
GGATTGTCCTCGTTGCCGCCGGGACGGTGGCGGGTGCGTCCTACCTCGTGGCCTCGTCCGAATGGCAGTCCGAGCTCAGCGCGCTGATGGAACGCGATAGCCCGGGGCCGAACCACTACTTCCTTGTGATCGGCATTGCCGCGGCCGCGTTCTTGTTCTTCCTCGCGTTTGGGCGAGCCGTACGCGGGCTCGGCAGGTGGCTGAACCGGCAGTTCGGCCGGCACGTGCCAGTGCCCGCTGCGGCAGTTGCGTCCGTCGTGTCGGTCGCCGTCATTGCGTTCTACTCGTGGACGGGCCTGCTGTACCCGACGCTGATGGGCGCCGCGAACAACATGTTCGAAGCGCTCAACGAGACCACGTCGGAGTCATCCGTCGAACCGGTGAGTTCGCTGCGATCCGGAGGGCCGGGTTCCCTCGTGAGCTGGGAGTCTCTCGGCCGCAAGGGCCGCGAGTTCATCGGTAGCGGGCCGTCCGCCCAGGAGATTTCCGAGTTCACCGGACACCCTGCCGTCGAACCCGTGCGGGCGTACGTCGGCATCGGCGCCGCCGAGGATCTCGACAAGCGGGCGAAGCTCGCCGTTCAGGAACTGGAGCGCATGGACGGCTTCGACCGGAGCGTCGTCGTCGTCGCGACCACCACCGGTACGGGCTGGATCGACCCAGCCGCCGCCGACTCCCTGGAGTACCTGCATTCGGGCGACACGGCGATCGTCGGAATCCAGTACTCGTACCTGCCGAGCTGGCTGTCGTTCCTAGTGGACGAGAGTGAAGCGCGGGCGGCGGCCGGTGTGCTCCTGGAAGCCGTGCGATCGCGGTGGCTGGAGCTGCCGGACGACTCGCGGCCACGGCTTGTCGTCTACGGGGAGAGTCTCGGCGCGATGGGCAGCCAAGGGGCCTTCGCCGACGTCGAGGGCATCACCAAGCGCGTGGACGGAGCACTCTGGGTCGGCGCCCCGGACAGTTCTGAGCTGCGGAGCCGTCTCACCGCCGACCGCGACGCCGGGTCGACGGTGGTGCAGCCGGTGATCGATCGTGGCCGGCAGGTGCGGTTCTGGGACGCCGGTGGTGGTCCGCCTGGTGTGGGCCCGGACTGGGAGACGCCACGCGTCCTGTATCTGCAGCATGCGTCCGATCCCGTGGCCTGGTGGTCGCCGAGCCTGATCTGGTCCAGGCCGGCGTGGTTGTCCGAGCCGCTGGCACACGACGTCCTACCGACCTTGTCGTGGCACCCGTTCGTGACGTTCTGGCAGGTCACGGGGGATACGGCAGTCGCTGCACAGGTTCCGGACGGGTACGGCCACCGCTACGCGGCCGAGCACGTCGATGCGTGGATGGCCATCGCGCCGCCGGAGGATTGGCCGGCCGAACGCACCGAGGATCTGCGCGCGATGCTTCGCGAGTACTGTCCGGTCGCGACCACTGTGATCTCTGTCGTCGGCACCTGCTAGGGTCGCCGTCTCGCTGGCGATGTTCGGGGGAAAGGGTTGGTAGCGGTGCGTACTACAAAGGTGGCCGTCGGCGTGGTCGCCGCTGGATTGGTCGTGTCGGGGTGCGGGACGGGCGCAGCGACCTTCGCCGTAAGCGAAGGCAAGGGGGGCGGTGCGGAACTGTTCGCGGCCATGGCCGATGCTCAGCAGGACGCCGGCAGTTACCGCTTCGAGATGACCATGGAGCTTGAGGGCATCGAGGTCACCGGCAACGGTGAGGCAAGTGTGGGCTCGGGCCCGTCCGATCAAGCGATGGCGATGAGCATGTCGATGCCCGGGGGCATGGGTGGGTACGAGATGCGCGTCCTCGGCACCAAGATCTACACGTCGACCGGCATGTTCGGGATGCCCGGCGACGACCAGTGGCTGGTCATCGATCCTGAGGGCGACGACCTGTTCTCGGAGATGTTCGGAAACATGACGGGCCTGCTCGACAGCACCGACCTGCAGTCGCAGTTCAACGAGTACTCAGACTCGATCGAGGTCGAGGAGGTCGGTTCGGACACGATTGACGGCGTCGATGTCACGGAGTACGCCGTTACCGCCGACATAGAGGCGGCGTTCGAGATGATGGGAATGTCCGACCAGCTTCCTTCCGAAGAGCTATCGCTCGATGAGGTCACGTATTCGCTCTTCGTCGACGACGACGCGCTGACCCGGCTGGTGCGCACCGATCTTGGTTACCAGGGCACGATGGAGATGCGGATCTTCGACTACGGCGAGGAGGTCACCGTCGAGGAGCCTCCTTCCGACCAGGTGACCGACTTCATGTCGTTCTTCGAGCAGATGACCGGTCGGGAGCTCACCGAAGAGGAGCTTGCCGAGCTCGCGGAGATGCTCGGCAACTAGGTCTGTCCCGGTCGGCGGCAACTGGATCTTTCCCGGTCGGCCGCGACAAGTCTTCCCGGGTCGGCCTCGACTGGGCTGCCCGCCAGGTGCGTTGGTGCCGTGCGACCTGCACACACTGGTGGAGCGCCGATTGATCACGTTCAGCAGGTTTGTCGGTACTCCAACAGATGTCATGCATGCGGGACCTCCCCCGCTCGACGCATGCTAGGGGCGTCAGAAACCCAGCCATGGGAACGAAGGAGGTCCGTCATGGCGATTCTAGGTGGCTTT
>JASLBX010000571.1 GCA_030146385.1 Jiangellaceae bacterium
GGATCGGTGCGCCGATCACCAAGCCGGGCGTCGTGCTGTGCGTCGGGCTGAACTACGCCGCTCACGCGGCGGAGTCCGGCGCGACTCCGCCCGACGAGCCGGTGATCTTCTACAAGGCCCCTAACACGGTCGTCGGGCCGAACGACGATCTGCTGATTCCCCGCGGTTCCACCCGGACCGACTGGGAGGTGGAGCTCGCCGTCGTCATCGGGCGGACCGTGCGATATCTCGATTCGCCCGCTGCGGCGTGGGATCACATCGCCGGGTTCGCCACGTCCAACGACGTCTCGGAGCGCGAGTTGCAGATCGACCGCTCCGGCGGCCAGTGGTCGAAGGGAAAGAGCGCCGAGACGTTCAACCCGCTCGGCCCGGTGCTGGTCACAACAGACGAGCTCGCCGACCCGGCCGGTGGCCTGCGTCCCCTCCGGCTCAGGTCGTGGGTCAACGGCGAGCCGCGGCAGGACTCCACCATCGCCGATCTGATCTTCGACGTGGCCGAACTCGTTTACCGGCTGTCGCAGTTCACCGTGCTCGACCCGGGCGACGTCGTCAACACCGGGACGCCACAGGGTGTGGCCCTCTCCGGACGGTTCCCGTACCTGAAGGCGGGCGACGTCGTCGAGATCGAGGTCGAAGGCCTCGGCCGCCAGCGCAACGAGTGCAAGGACGCCTGAGATGACCGACGCCGCCACGAATGGTCTCGCCACCAGCACGGTCGTCATCACGGGCGGCGGCTCGGGCATCGGGGCCGCCTGCGCGCGGGCGTTTCTCGACGCCGGGACGCGGGTCGGCGTCCTTGATCTCGATCCGGGCGAGTGGGCAGACCCGGACGTCCATCCGGTCGTCGCCGACGTCACCGATCAGGATTCGCTCGACGCGGCGATGCAGCAGGTCGCGGACGCGTTCGGCGCCATCGACGTTCTGGTGAACAACGCCGGGATCAGCGCCGTCGGGACGGTCGAGGACAACGACGAAGAAGAGTGGCACCGCGTCCTGGACGTAAATCTGGTCGGCATGGTGCGGGCCACCAAAGCGGCCCTGCCGTACCTGCGGCGCAGCACACACGCGGCCATCGTCAATGTCTCGTCGATCGCGGCGACGGCCGGGCTGCCGAACCGGGTGCTCTACTCGGCGTCGAAGGGTGCCGTCCACGCGCTGACCCTGGCGATGGCCGCGGACTCGGTCACCGAGGGCATCCGAGTCAACTGCGTCTCCCCGGGAACTGCCGACACGCCCTGGGTCGCGCGGTTGCTGAGCAGCACGGACGACCCCGAAGGCGAGCGGCGGCGGCTCGAGGCGCGTCAGCCGATCGGCCGGCTGGTCGCTGCCGATGAGGTTGCCGCGGCCGTCCGCTTCCTGGCCGACCCGAGCAACGGCGCTACGACTGGCGTATCGCTCCCCGTCGACGGCGGCATGTCCGGCCTGCGCCTCCCCACCGCCCGCTGATCATGCAAAGCTGGGACGACACGCCTAAATGTCCGAATTGACGCACCTCTCAGATCGGTCGGCGTGTCGTCCCAGTTTTGCATGATCAGCGGGATTCTGTGCGGCCGGCCGGCTCGAGTCCGGTCGGAAGCTCGCCCACTACGGTCGGCACCTGGACGGTCAGCGCAGGCGCGACGAGCGGCATGAGATCGAGCAACTGACCGTCGTCGTCCGAGCCGACGATCTCGCGGGACGCCACGATGGTCCCCGCGGCGGCCGGTTCGATGATCGCCGTGGCCCAGCCGGCGTCCTCCGGAGGCTCTAGTTCCAACTCGACCGTGCTACCCGCAGGCACGTCCACCACTTGCTCATCGGCAACGCCGCCCTCGGCGTCCACCACGGTGATCGTCGCGCGACCAGCAAGCTCGCCGACCGCGGACATGTGCAGCCGGCTCGTCAACCCGGAGCCCGCCCGGCTCAGCACCACGGCGGACGGGCCTGCCGGCAACGGTGACGCCGCGGCCGTGTATGCGAACTCGGGAAGCTCGTCCTCGCCGGCAGCGTCCACACGCGCCGCTGCGGTGATGTCCTCGTCACTCTCCAGGGCAATCGCCGCGGCCGACTCCCCGACCGCGTCGTCCAAGGGGACACGGACGATGCCACCCGCGGGCACGGTTACCACATCGTGCTCCAGCGGGCTAAACGCTCCGTCGGCACCGAGAATCTTGAGCGACACGATCGCGTCCAGGTCCCCCGGCGCGTGGATGAACAGTGTCCGGGTGCCGTGACCCGGCACACCGGGCACCACCAGCGAGGTGGCGGGAGCCGTGGCGGTGGGAACCATCGAGATGCCCCGCGGCTGGGCCTCGTCGCTCTCGCGGTAGTCCAGTGCCGCACTCACCCGACCCTGCGATGCACGGACCCGGACACCCACCTCTTCGGCCTCCGGCACGAACGCGTCGAGGACGAGCACCTCCTGGCTCTGTGGCGGAATGCTGATGTCCTTCGTTCCCGGTACCTCGACCTGGCCGGTAACGTCCCAGAACGAGACGGTCACGACCGCCGCGGTCGAGTTCGGGTTAGTGATGATCAACCGGCCCCGGTGCCCAGGTGTGGCAGACGCACCGACGAACCAGTGCTCGCGCCCCGGAGCAGAGCACGGCGCCGTCACGAGGCCGCGGAGGTCCACGCTTTGCGCGAGCATGTACTGCTCCGCCACGACACCCGGTGCGAGCGGACCTTCGGCGTGCACCGAGTACGACGCCGGGTTGTTTCCTTCAACCTTCTTGATCACCGGTACGCCGCGCTCGGCGACGGTGGTGAGCGGATCGGGAAGGTCGTCCGGCCCGGCCAGCCGCCTTACGGTCACCGGCGGCGGCCCGTCCTCCTCGCCGTCCCCGGCCTCGGCCTCGGCGGGGGGCGTCCAATCCGGCTCGGCCACCGCCGGCAGTGCCAGCGCGCCGAGCCGGGACGTGGCCCTGGCCTCGCCCCCTATGTAGGGGCAGACGGAGGTCGACCGGACCACCGGCTCGACCTGCTCAGGGTGAGTACGAATGACATCATCGGACGGGCCGACGAAAGCGGTACCGGCGACGGCGACCGCCACCCCGGCGGCAACCATCAGCGCG
>JASLBX010000001.1 GCA_030146385.1 Jiangellaceae bacterium
CGACCGTCCGTGGCACGATCTAACCCTAGGAATCGATACTTCCTGGCGGTGACAGTGCTCACTGGCCGGCCATCCGCCGCCCAGCCTCAGCTCCGCCACTCACCAAGCCGGCGAGGAAACATCGGTCGGATCCCTTCAGGCGGTCAGCGCGGAGCAGGCTTCCTCAAGATTTCCTTCGAGGCTGTGGTGCGGCTCGAGGATCACCTCACCGGTCTCCAGGTCGATCTTCAAAACGCCGGTGAACTCGAGCGGGACCTGACCGATGATAGAAAGAACGGCAGTGCCGTCCGGCTCAACCCGAACCAGATTCGCGCCAGCGTCCCGGAATCGGTACGTGTTGTCGCCCGCCATCGCCGTTAGGGCGACGTTGAAGTTGACGAGCTCAACTGGACCAGTTCGCTCACCGGAGAACACTCGGAGGATCGCATGCCCCTTGGCGTGGGTAGTGACCTCAACGCCGCAGGCATCGGTGAGGAATTCGTTGGGAGAGATCTCGTCGATGTCGAACCGTTCAAACGAGGGCGCGTCCGCTGACGCGCTGGGCGCGACTACACCTGTTACCGCTACCAGGATGCCTGCCAGCCACGTGATGATGCCTTTGCTCGTCATGCTGTCCCCCCTTGAAACCGCCATTTCAGACGACGCCGGCTCTTCCCCTTGTCTCAGTGATACCACTGATGCGACAACGCGGCAACGCGCCGCTCTTCGCATCGCGGCCCCAGCAGGCGGCCATCGGGCATTTTCCGCCCGCGGGCGTAGTAGTGGGAACGCTCGAACCCTTCTCTCCAATGGAGGCGACTAAACGGCACTGCGGCGCTGACGTGCGCCCTGGTCCGCGCGTGCTCGCCGCTTGGGTGGGAGGCCGGATCGGAGCTGGTCCATTCGTGAATGACGATTTCGGGGCCATCGATCAGGCGTCCCATTTGTGCAGTTGCTGCCTTGGTGATGTGTGCGGCCCGCGAGGGGGATGAGAAAAGTGACAGTTCGGATCGTCCCCGAGATCATGGAATCCCACGGGCGGGGAGATAGTGCTCCGCGACGGCTCCCGGCTGCGCCTATCCCTTGTGCCAGTCCGTGCCGTCAAACGCTTTGCATTGCAACACATAGGAAGCGGCTCTGCCGCCCAGCTCCCTAGACTCCCTGCAATGCACACCATGAGGAAGCGCAGCCGTACCGAAGGAACTACGGACAGCCACTTCGCACACGAATCCGGCGGGATCGGGCGCTATAGGCGGTCGTGACGCCGGATTCGTGTGCGAAGTCGGTGGTGCAGCCGCGCCAGGGAGCACCTCTTCCCATATGTGTGCATTGCAAAGCCCCGAAACAGTTGGGCCGGCACAAGGCGTAGGCCGCCGCGGAGATTCCGGCGGAGATCGGGGGACAGCTACCGGGTTTTCTCCCAGACGGAGACGTGAGAGTCGCTAGTGCTGGTGAACGGATCGCGGGTCCACGTTGCCCAGCGTTCGCGGAGTGTCATGCCCGCCATCTTCGCCATCAGGTCGAGCTCTGACGGCCAGACGTAGCGGAACGGGATCGAGAAGACCTCGAGACGTCCGTCCACGGCCTTGTAGTGGTGCGAGATTAGGCCCTGGTTGACCACGTCGTACTCGTCGAAGCCGAGCCTGGTGGGGCTGACGTTGAACGGCCGGATCGTCTCTCCACGCGGAAGGCGCTGCAGGTCCGGTACGCCGACCTCGATGACGAAGAACCCGCCCGGCTCCAGATGAGCGGCTGCATTTTGGAAGCACGCCACCTGATCGTCTTGTGTGGTGAGGTTGCCGATCGTGTTGAAGACGAGGTAGGCCAGCCGGAACTTGCCGTCCACAGTGGCCGTCGCGAAGTCGCCGATCGTGACGTCGATCGCGTCGCCGCCGGGCTTGGCCTTGAGTCGGTCCACCATGGCGGGGGAGAGGTCGATGCCGCTGACCTGTACGCCGCGCTGGCTCAGCGGCAGTGCGACCCGACCGGTGCCGATACCCAATTCGAGGGCAGCGCTGTCACCGGCGAGGTCGGCGAGGAAGTCGACGGTCGGCTCGAGCACCTCAGGGGCGAACATGTCGGCGGAGCCCTCGTCGTAGGTCGCAGCCTCTGGCTCGTCGAAGTAGTTCTTGCGCACGCTGCGACCGTGGCACGGCGCTCGACGGCGCCGCAACGGGATTACTGGCTCTCGGCACTCGAGGGTGGGACGGTGAAGACACGCTGAGCCGAATCGTCGCTGCTGCACGCCGCGGAATGTGAGCTCGTGGGCTAGCTGTCTCGGATTGGCTGCGGTGTCACTGAGTTGGTCTCGGGCGCTGGCCTGGCGTATGCGGCGGCAGCCGCTCGACCCGGGTACTCGGCGCTGTCTAGATTGACTCTGTGAAGGTCCCGGACTCTCCTGACGTTTACAACGCTGACTTCCTCACTCAGGTGCGCAGTTTCGTCGATGAACATCGCGAGATGCTGGTGTCATCCCTCGATGGTCTGACAGAAGAGGAAGCACGTCGAAAGATGGTCCCTTCGAAGACAACCCTGTTGGGTCTGATCAAGCACGCCACGTTCGTCGAGCGGGTGTGGTTCGGTGAAGCCGCAATAGGCCAGGCCCGCAGCGAGTTGGGCATCCCCAAAACACCTGATGAGTCCTTCGACCTGACCCACGATGACAGCATCGAGTCGGTTCTCACCGCTTACAGCAATGCGGTCGAGCTATCTCGCGAGGCGGTCAAGGATCTCAAGGACAGCGACGTCTTTACTGGCAACCGTCGCGGACCGCTACCTCTGAGGTGGATCTACCTCCACGTACTTCGGGAGCTGGCACAGCACTGCGGCCACGCCGACATCATCAGAGAACAGGTGCTGGCCTCGCGCCAGAACTGACAAGCTGTCGCGCTCATCTGCGGCGATAGCGTCATCAAAGACGCGGGCACCATCGTCATTCGGATTACTGATCCACCTGTTCGGCGTGGCCGGGCCATCTGCTTCTGACCAGGACGAGGGGTATGTAGCCGTCTCCTGTGATCCGAGCCGGGCAGGTCCCACTAGTCGAAAATGGCGCGCAGGGCGCCGTTGATTGATTTCATGTCGAACGGGATGGGGCTGAATTCGGCTGCGTCGAAGCCGGGCCCGTAGGCATCGCGGAGGCTGTCGAGGGCCTGTTTGTGGCGCGGGTTCGAGCGGTCGTTCGCGGCGGTGAGGAGTTCGTAGCCGTAGATCCCGCCGCAGTCCTCCGGCGGGCTGGGGCGCCGTCCCTTCGTGCAGAGCGCGCGCGGCGCGCCCGGATCCCGGGGGAGGACGGCTTCGAGCTTGATCACGTGCTCCCAGTGATCGCCGAAGTCGTACAGGTAGAACAGCCGGTCGCCGGCGTCGACGAGCAACTCGTCGAGGCGGACGTCGCGCTCGGCGATGCCCTGCTCGCCCTGCTCGATGTCGTACTCGGTGAGGTACTGCTCGCTCGCCGGGTCGTAGAAGTTCGACCCGCCAGCCGCGAACTGATGCACGTGGCCGTCGACCCAGGCGAACGCGGCCTGGAGCACATCGTGCAGCTCGTCCAGCATGAGGTCGGACGCGAGCTCGAGCCGGCGCCAGCACGGCGGCTTGGCGCCCTTGAGGTCGATTCGGACGCGGTACGTGACGACGTCGTCCCGCCTCGGCCGCAGCGGCGACGGCGTATCGAACTGGAACAGGTCGGAGTCCGCGGCGCTCAGGAGCAGTTCGAGCACGTCGCGCGGGTCGCCGGTGCGAGCCGCGGCGCGCACGGCATCCTCAAGCGTCATGACAGGTTGGGACGTGAGCGAGTACTCGCCGTACCTGCCGTCGGGGAAGGCCATGGTGCCCGCCGACTCGGGCTCCGCATCAGGCTTGGCCCGATGTTGGAGTACCGCCGCGGTCGCGAGCGCGAGGTGGCGCGCCTCTCGGCGGCTGATGTCGCCCAGCCCGTTCGGGACGATCGAAGCGAAGATGGGGAAGAGCTCTGCGCCCGGTGCCCAGCCGTAGCGGACGGCCTTGTCGACGGATTCGCGCGGTGTCTCGTCCGGCGGTTCGAGGTAGCACATCAGCGTTCCGTCGGGCATCTGCACGTCCTGGCCCGGTTTCCAGGAGGTGATGGATTCCGGCATCTCGATTCCGGGGTACAGCACGAGGCCGAGCTGGATTCGGTCATGGCCGAGGATGACCGGGACATAGTTCGTGAGCTCGCCGTCCACCGTGATGGACAGGTTGAGGTCGAGCCGCTGCGTGGACGGATCGGCCCAAGGCCGCGCTTCGGCGTAGGCGCGGGTGAGATCGATGAGGTGTTGCCATTCGGCCGGCTCCGGCGGCTCGTCGGGCTGAGTCCGGCCGGCCAGGCGTCCGATGAACGAGTCGACGATGTCCTCGGCTTCCGGCCCGGGCACGATCACCTCGGGCGTGGGCGCGCCAGGGCCGAGCAAGGCCACGAGCTCGTCGCCAACGTCGTTGAGATCGGCGTCCTTGCACAGGACCCGGCTCGGTGGACCCGGCGGGAACGGCGCGGACACGGCAGGAGTGGTCAGGGCAGTGTGAAACGCCGTTCGGCAGGCGTCCCGGCGGGTCGGCAGGGCTGTTATTCCGAGCACAAGACCGGTGTCGACGTCGAACACGACGCACAGCACGACCACCGGCTGGTCGGCGATCTGCACGGCGTGCGAGACGTCACGGACCAGGACCATCCACGTCCGGGCAGAAGGCATGACTCGCAGTCTGCCAGACGTCACCGATTCACTCGTCGCAAGCGCGCTGTTGCGCGGGCAGGCGGAGGGTGAACACCGAGCCCTCGCCGAGCGTGCTGGTGACATCGACGCTGCCACCGTGCGCCTCGATTAGTTGTTTCGTGATCGCCAGTCCGAGGCCGCTACCGCCCGTCGCCCGGCTTCGTGATTCGTCTACCCGGTAGAAGCGATCAAAAAGGTTCGGCAGGTGTTCTGCCGCGATCCCGGGCCCGGAGTCGGTAACCGTTAGCACGACGTCGTCGTCCCGGCGAGCGCCAACCGTGACCGAGCCGCCTGCAGGTGTGTGCCGCACCGCGTTGCTGACCAGGTTGCCCAGCGCCTGGCGAAGACGGACAGGATCGCTGTGGACTGTGATGGGCGCCGGCGCGTCGACGGTCAGTGTCACGTCGGCCTCGTCGGCGTGGGTACGGTGCGCGGCCGCGACCTGCCGGGACAGCTCTGCGGCATCGGTGTCCTCGGGATGCAGACGCAGCTTCCCCGCGTCGGCCAGGGCGAGATCCTGAAGATCGTCTATTAGTCGTTGCAGCAACGTCGCCTCCTCGAGGAGGGACGTGACGAGCGACTGATCGAGCGGCACGACCCCGTCTTCGGCCGCTTCCAGGTAACCGCGGACGTTTGCGACGGGCGTACGCAGCTCGTGCGCGACATCGCTAACCATGGCTCGGCGCCGGGTTTCATTGGTTTCGATCGACTCCGCCATTGAGTTGAACGCCGTTGCCAGCTGCGCTACCTCGTCGCGACCACTGATCTCGACGCGCGCGTCGTGATCGCCCGATCCCATCCGCCGGGCGGCCGCCGTCAGCGCGCAGATGGGACGGGTCAGCCGGCGGCCGGCCAGCACGGTGACACCGGTAGCCGTGGCCAGCACGGCCGAGCCCGCCAATGTGGTTCTCCACCATCCGTCGCCAGAGAATGGGTCGAACCGCTCGGTGGTGCCGGTGTACAACAGCGCGGGCTCGGCGACGAACGGAGCCATGGCCTCACTCCACGCTTTCGATGTGCATTCGTTCGCCACGTCGATGTCGTCCACTGCCTGTCCGCGCTCCGGTTGCGCGGGCACTACCTGTCGGAGACCCTGGTCTCCGAGGCGAACCTCGTAGGGGACGTTCGCCTCAAGGAAGCACTCCTCGATCAGCCGATTTGCCTCCCCGTTGACCGCCAGCGCCGCCTGGCTTGGCTTGGACAGCTCGTCTGGCACGCAGTCGGCTCCGGGTTCGTCAGGGCCTGGAGGTAGCTGTTCGAAGAGCCGAGCGGGCTGCGGCTGGCCGACATCGCCACCGATTACATCCTCTGCACGAACCTCTTCGTAGACCTGAATCTCACCGCCCGGCGTTACCTCCACTTCGGCACCAAGGGCTTCCCTCAGGCACGTCGTGGCCTCGGCTGAAAGTTCGCGTCGGCGCTGAGCCTCCTCACCGGTCAATCGCCACGTTGCAGGGACGGTCCATACTCCTGACGCCTCGAGCGTGAACGGGCCCGTCGAGACGTCGTAAGCTTCCGCGATCGGATCGTCCGAAATCCATACCTCCGCTGCCGCGGTTGGTGCCTCAACGTCTATGGCTGAGACATGGACAATGGGGAACGACAACACGTCGATCTCGGCCGTCGGGGTCGGTGGCAACTCCGACGTGGCGGCGGAATCGGCGAGAACCTCGCCGTCACGGGTGGTCAGTGCGATCCGTCGCCCGCTGCCAGCGGCGAGCTCGGCCACTAACGGACCGACGCCTTCCCACGAGTCGTTATTCAACGCGTAGTCGGTCAGCAGCTGGTAGGCAACCGTGTCCGCCTCGAGCGTGCGTGCGAACTCGCCCCGGAAGCGCTCGCCGGTATCCCGCGTGGTGAGCCAAGCGGTGGCCGCGATGGCGAATACGGCGACAGCCAGAGACAGGCCAAGCAGCCGGAAGAACAAGCTGTTTCGCATCGTTAGTCTCCGCCGGTTCTGGACGCACTCGGCTCGTCGACCATCTTGTAGCCCACGCCGTAGACGGTCAGCAGATAGTTCGGCGAGGCCGGATCGGACTCGATCTTGCGACGCAGGTTCATCACATGCACGTCCACGGTGCGATGGAGCGCGTCGTGGTCGAAGCCGAACGCCTGCTCCAGCAGGTACTGGCGGGTGAACGCCCGGCCCGGAGAAGCGCACAGGCACTTGAGAATCTTGAACTCGGCCGGCGTCACGTCCACTTGCCGTGCGCCAACCCACACCTCGTGACGCGCCGGATCGACCACCAGCTCACCGATTCGGTACGGCTCGTCGTCCGCCGACACATGCCGGTTCGCCCTGCGCAGAAGCGTGCGGACGCGAGCGACGAGCTCACGCGGGCTGTACGGCTTGGTGA
>JASLBX010000013.1 GCA_030146385.1 Jiangellaceae bacterium
GCCGCGATGAGCCCGCCGCGCATCGGCCCGGACGCGCGGTCCCAGGTTAGGGGCGGGCCGGCGTGCAGGAAGTGCCCAGACTCGAGGCCGAGCGCTTCGCGGGCCGGCCGGACGTCGACGAGTTCGGCGGTGGATCGCAGCATCCGGTCGATTGCCTCAGTGTTGGCCTCGGCGCGCCGTCGGTCGGCTGCCACCCGCGCGATTTGCTCTTCGGCGCCGGGCAGCGGTGGCCGCCACTCGACGGCGGTCGTCGAGACTGCCTGCGCGGCGAGAGCGTCCGCGAAGAGGTCCACGCCGGTGGCGACCACCCTCGGCTCGCTCCTGAGCAGTTCGTCCGTCATTGGACCTCCTCCGCGAGTTCGACGGCCTTTCGGGCGGCGTGGGCGTTGGACAGGTGGACGGACGCACCTGCGTCGCGTAGCGCCACCGCCTGGCGCTCCAGGCCTTGCGGGTCGCCTGCCGTGCCGATCAGTGAGATCACGACTGCAACTTCGCGTCCGCCGGCGACGGCCGTGGCGAGCGCGTCCTTGATCGCGGGGACTAGCTCGGCGGCCGGATCGGGATGGGCCCCATGCCCAAGAACGACATCCAGCAACAGCACGCCACAGTTCGGGTCCGCCGCTTCTGCCCGAATCCGCTCTGCCCGAAGTGACCAGTCGATCATTGGATGGGGACGTCCGACGGTGAGCCGGTCGTCTCCGAAGTCGATCATCACGTGCCCGTCCGCGCGCAGGTCGGACCCAAGAGCAAGATCCGGGTCCAGCGGGACGTTCGACCGGATCGGGCCGATCTTCGAGCCGGCGACCAGGATGGCCTCCTCGCAGAGCGTCCCGCCGGAGAACAGCCCGCGGATGTACGGGTACCGGCCGTTCCGTTCTTCCGGTGCGAGCCACCACCGAGGTTCGGCCCACGACTTGGCGGCCGCGACGACGGCGGCCTCCGCGGTCGAGGTGAGATCTGCATCTCCCTGGCCGAGCAGGCGCACGATCACCGGCTTGTCGATCGCGGCTGCCCGCGCCGCTACGGCGTCGGCCACCTCCGGCGCCGGAGGCTTGCCGATCACCACGATCACTTCGGTGGCGCCGTCGGCAGCAAGGACGTCCAAGGCCGTCAGAGTGCTTCGTCCACCCACAGCTTCGGACATGTCGCGACTGCCTACCCCGAGGCAGTGGCTGATCCCGACGCCGGCGCCGTCCAGGAGACACATCAGCTGCTGGGCGCCCGTGCCGGAAGCGGCGACGATGCCGACCGGACCGGGCCGGACGACGTTCGCGAAGCCGAGCCCGACGCCGCTGACCACCGCGGTGCCGCAGTCCGGGCCCATGACTAGCACACCGCGCCTGGTTGCCTCCTCCTTGAGCCGGACCTCCTGCTCGAGCGGCACATTGTCGGAGAAGACCATGACGGGCCGGCCGGCTTCAATCGCGTCCATTGCCTCGACGAACGCGTGCTGGCCGGGCGTGGAAACCAGCACGATGTCCGCACCGGAGCGATACAGCGCCGACGCCGTCGTGCGCGGGACCGGGGCATCGCCGAAGCCTCCGGGCTCCGCCGACACGCGCCTGGTCAGTGCCGACTCGACGTGCGCCAGCGCTGCGGCGAGCACGGTGTCGTCGGACGCCTCGATGGCGATCAGCAGGTCGGTCGGTGATGCGCCGGACGGTGCCGCGAATCCCATGCTGGCGAGCAGATCGAGGTTCAGCTCGGTGGCCATCGCGACGAGCGCCGAGCCCACCCCGTCGACGGCTGCCGTGTCGCGGCTGACCTGCATCAGGGCGACCGAGTCGAGATACACGCCGCTACGGACGTCCAGGTGCCTGGGCATAGGGAGACTCTACGGGCGATCCCCTTTTCGAGTTGTCCGGCCGGACAGGTTGTGAGCCTGCGGCGATTCCACGGTCCGGCCGGACAAGTGCGGATGGCCGGCGCGGGGCTCTTTGCGTGTGGCGGCGCGACAGGCAGGATAATGACGCATGAAACCGCCCCCGTTCGTCTACCACCAGCCGGACGACGTCGACGAGGCACTCGACACGCTGGCCGAGGTAGGTTCAGATGGCAAGATCCTCGCCGGTGGGCAGAGTCTGATCCCGCTGATGTCGATGCGGCTGGCCGCACCTGCTCACCTGATCGATATCAACGGTCTGACCGAGCTCAGCGACGTTCAGGTCGGCCACGACGGCGTCCAGGTCGGCGCAACCGTCCGGCACGCCGGCCTCGAGCGGGACGAAGCCGCATTCGCCGCTCAACCGCTGCTCCGGCAGGCGTTGCAATTCGTCGCACACCCGACCATCCGGAATCGCGGGACGAGCGTCGGCAGCCTCGCGCACGCCGACCCGGCCGGCGAGTTGACCGCCGTGCTGGCCATGCTCGGCGGCACGGTGACCCTCCGCAGTCGCACAGGGGAGCGGACGATTGGCGCCGCCGACTTCTTCCTCGGGCCGCTGGAGTCGGACGTCCGGCCAGACGAGCTCGCAACCAGCGCATTCTTCCCGGCTCTCCCGCAGCGGACCGGCTCAGCCTGGACGGAGATCTCAAGGCGCAACGGCGACTACGCGATTTGCGGCGTCGGTGCCCTCGTGACGCTCGACGGCGACAGGCGAATCGCCACCGCCCGGGTCGGGCTGATCTCCGTCGGGCCGACGCCGGTGGTGGTCGACGTCGGAGAACCCCTGGTCGGCCACGCCGCGGACGCAGCCGCATTTGACGAAGCAGCCCGGCTCGTAGAAGACACGATCGACCCGGAGCAGGACATCCACGCCACCGCGGAGTACCGTCGCCACCTCGCCGGCGTGCTCACCGCGCGGGCGCTGGCCGACGCCACCAACCGGGCCCTGGAGGCAACGACGTGACCGAGCTGCACACCGTGGAGCTGACCGTCAACGGCGTTCCGCTGGCCGCCAACGTCCCGGCTCGAAGGCTGCTCTCCGAC
>JASLBX010000058.1 GCA_030146385.1 Jiangellaceae bacterium
CCCGCACCTCGCCGATCCGGGCGCGCAGCTCCGGGTCGTCGTAGTAGCTGTCCGGGGTGTCGAGGAAGTCCACGCCCTCGGCGCGCATCGCGTCGACCGTGCGCAGGATGTCGTTGGTCGCAAGTGCGATGTGCTGGCAGCCTGGGCTCCCGTAGAACTCCAGATACTCGTCGATCTGCGACTTCTTCCTGGCCAGCGCCGGCTCATTGAGCGGGAACTTCACCCGATGGTTGCCGTTGGCCACCACCTTGGACATCAGCGCCGAGTACTCGGTCGCGATGTCGTCGCCGACGAACTCCGCCATGTTCACGAAGTTCATGACCTTGTTGTAGAACGCGACCCACTCGTCCATCCGGCCGAGCTCGACGTTGCCGACGCAGTGGTCGACGGCCTGGAACAACCGCTTCGGAGCGCCGTCCCGCTTGACGAACGTGGATGACTTCGCGACATAGCCCGGCAGGTACGGGCCGTGGTACTTCGACCGGTCCACCAGCGTGTGCCGGGTCTCGCCGTACGTTGCGAGCGCGGCCATCCGGACCGTCCCGTGCTCGTCCGAGACGTCGTGCGGCTCGTCGATGATGGTTGCGCCCACCTTCCGGGCATGCGCGACGCACTTGTCCACGTCCGGCACCTCGAGGGCCAGGTCCACGACACCGTCGCCGTGCTTGCGGTGGTGATCGAGCAGTGGGCTGTTCGGGTGGACGCCGCCCTTGAGCACGAACCGGGCCGAGCCGCTCTTGAGGACGAACGCCTTGTGGTCGCGGTTGCCGGTCTCCGGCCCGGAGTATGCGACCAGGTCCATGCCGAACGCGGACTGGTAGAAGTGCGCGGCCTGGGTCGCGTTCCCGACAACGAACACAACCGCGTCCATTGCCGTGACCGGGAACGGATCCTTGCTCTCGTCATACTCGACGAGCCCAACCAGCTGCTTGAGCTGCTCGAAGTCGAGATCGGCTTCCAGCTCGTCCGGTGTGAGGGTCGCATCAGTGGTCATGGCCGCACTGTGCAACGACCCAGGACGTTGAGCAACACTTCGCTGTAGGGCTAAGCATGGTGTACGTTCTGAGTAGCGATCCAGTGATATGATTGGACAGTTTGTATGGTCGACGACCTCGACGCTCGGATCCTGCGGCTGTTCACCGCCGAGCCTCGGGTAGGAGTGCTGGAAGCATCCCGCCGGCTCGGCGTCGCTCGGGGCACAGTGCAGGCCCGCCTGGACCGCATGACGGCCGCGGGCGTCATCCGTACCTTCGCTCCCAACATCGACCCGACCGCGCTGGGCTTCCGGGTGACCGCATTCGCGACACTGGAGATCCGCCAAGGTGCACGCGACCGGGTCGCAGCCCATCTGGCGCGCATCCCAGAGGTGCTCGAGGTCCACACCATCACCGGGCCCGGTGACCTGCTCTGCCGGATCGTCTCGCGCGACAACGACGACCTGCAGCGGGTGATTGATGACCTCGTCGGTGATGTCGACATTGTCCGGACCTCGACCTTGATCGCCTTGTCGACGGTCGTCGGTCCGCGGATCCTTCCCCTCGTCGACGCCGCAGCCGGAAATTCGTGACCACCCCGATTACATGATCCGGGGGTGGAGACGGTTGAATGTACGCCGATGTCCAGCGACGGCACCTACTCCAGCAGGGGCTCGCGGCGAGCCGACCGCGACGCTCCCGCGGCCAAGCGTGCCTCGGCCGGCGCGGCAGCCGCCATCTTGATCATCACGGCGCTTCTCGGCTTCGGTGGCGGTGCACTGCTCGGCAACGCCGGCGGCGACGACCCGCAGGCACCCGTTGCTGAAACCCCCGACGGGACGTCCGGCACGGACCAACCCGACGAGTCTCCCGGCCCTGATGACGAGGAGACACCCGCAGCCGGAGACGGGACGATCGTCGTGCAATCGGCGTACGACGGTGGACAGGCAACCGCGGCGAATGGCGGTGACTGCGGCAACTGTGACCTCATCGATCTGGCCGTCGAGGCCCCGTCACTTGCCGGCGAGACGCTCTGGCTCGAGCGGAGCCTGGACGGCGGCGCCACATGGGAGCAGTTCGGAACGTCGCCGAGGTCGGTCACGCTCGACAGCAACGGCGGCGGGAGCGACCAGATCTTCTCGGGCCGCGATGGCGAGAACCAGTTCCGGTACGTGTTGCGCGATGGCGACGAAGTCGTCCAAGCGTCGAACGTGGTCGTCGTAGAGCTGGTCCCCCAGGGCTAGGCCGATTTTGCAACCGCTGGCCAAGGGGCCAGTTAGCCGATGCGGCGAGCTACGTCCACTGCGGCTGCGACAACGCGCGACCCGATGCGGACCGCATCGAATTCACCGAGTGCAACGACCCCGACGCTGGCTTCCACCCCGTTGACACCCTGCACGGGTGCGGCCACTCCGTGCGCGCCCGCCTGCAGTTCACCCTCGGTGGCGACGAACGACGACTCTCTGGTCCGGCCCGCCAGGATCGCCCGGCCCGCCGCGCCCCGATCCAGGGCATGCCGCGAGCCCACCCGGTACGCCACGTGGTACGCCGTCCAGCTCGGTTCGACGACCGCAACGGCGAGCGCTTCGCCGCCGTCGGCGACGGTCAGGTGGGCTGTCGCGCCGACGTCCTCGGCCAGTTCGCGCAGCACGGGTAGCGCGGCCCGGCGCAACAGCGGATGGACCGCGCTGGCCAGCGCGAGCACGCCGAAGCCGAGAAAGAGCCGTCCGTCCGGCCCGCGGCGCAGCAGGCCGTGCACCTCGAGCGTGGCGGCCAGCCGGTAGACCACCGTCCGATTCACGCCGAGTGCGCTTGCGGCCTCGGTGACGGTCAGCCCACCACCGGCCTCGGCCAGCAGGGAGAGCAGGCGCAGGCCACGGTCGAGAGTCTGCGAGATCTCCGCGGCCATGCTCTGAGGCTAGCCGTCCTTGGTCGTGAGCGCCCGAGTGAACCCGGCTAGGCAGCTTGGTGAACCGGCCCGATCAATGACCGTATCGCGGAGTTTCCCTTGACGCCGGGGGGCTCGAATCCTAGGTTCGCCACATGAAGAAGCTGATCAATGCCCCTCAAGATGTCGTCGCCGATGCGCTGCTGGGCATGGCCGCGGCGCACCCCGACCTGGTCGTCGATCATGAGAGCCGGGTCATCTCACGTGCCGGAGGGCCGATGTCGGGCAAGGTCGGCTTGGTGTCCGGCGGTGGCTCGGGGCACGAGCCCCTCCATGGTGGCTTCGTCGGGTACGGAATGCTCGACGCCGCCGCGCCGGGCGAAATCTTCACGTCCCCGGTTCCGGACCAGATCCTCAGTGCGACGACTGCGGCCAACGGCGGCGCCGGCGTCCTGCACCTGGTCAAGAACTACACCGGCGACGTGCTCAACTTCCGGATGGCGGCCGAGCTCGCCGAGGACGAGGACATCGAAGTCGCCACAGTCGTGATCAACGACGACGTGGCTGTCGAGGACTCCACCTACACCGCCGGCCGCAGAGGTGTCGGAGCGACCGTGTTCGCCGAGAAGCTCGCCGGAGCCGCCGCGGAGAGCGGCGCTGACTTGGCCGGCGTCGCCGGGGTGGCAGCAGAGGTGAACGACCGGACCCGCTCGTTCGGTGTCGCGCTCACCCCCTGCATCGTCCCCACGGCTGGGCAGCCGGGCTTCGAGCTCGGCGAGGACGAGGTCGAGCTCGGCATCGGCATTCACGGCGAGCCGGGACGCACCCGCGGCAAGCTGGCGCCCGCCCGTGAGCTCGTTTCCGGGGCGCTCGACGCAATCCATGCCGACATGTCGCTGTCCGGCCAGGTTGTGGTCATGCTCAACGGAATGGGCGCCACCCCGCTGGTGGAGCTGTACGTCGCGTACGCCGAAGTCGCGTCGTGGCTGAAGGGCCACGGTGTGACGGTGGCCAGGAACCTGGTCGGCAACTACATCACCAGCCTGGACATGACCGGTTTCTCCGTCACTGTGGGCATGTTCACCGACGAGCTCCTCCAACTGTGGGACGCTCCTGTGCAGACCCCCGCACTTCGGTGGGGACGCTGACCCGTAGTTCTGATCGGGAGACGGATGAACGTCGAGCTGTGCCGCGCCTGGATGGTGCGGTTCGCCGAGCTGATCGACGCCGAGGCCGACCGGCTGACGTCGCTTGATTTCGCCATCGGTGACGGTGACCACGGCGTCAACATGCGCCGAGGCATGCAAGCAGCGGTCGCCGCACTGGACGAGTCCCCGCCGGACTCGCCCGGCAAGGTGCTCATCGCCACCGGCCGCGCCCTCGTCGCGAAGACCGGCGGCGCAGCCGGTCCCCTGTACGGCACGGGCTTCCGGCGGGCAGGAAAAACGCTCGCCGACACCGAGTTCGCGTCTGCGGCCGAAGTGGGCGCGGCGCTGGTGGCCATGCTCGGCGGAATCCACGAGCTGGGCCAGGCGGCCGAGGGCGACAAGACCATGGTGGACGCGCTGGCGCCCGCGGTGGCGGCCTTCGAGGGGGCGGCCGGTGACGGGCTCGGGCCGGCGGCCGAGGCGGCTGCCAGCGCCGCAGCCGAGGGCGCGGCCGCGACCGTGCCGCTGCAGGCGCGCAAGGGCAGGGCCAGCTACCTCGGTGAGCGCAGCGTCGGGCACGAAGACCCTGGCGCGGCGTCGACCGCCCTCCTGCTTCGCGCTCTCGCCGATGTCACGGCGGAGACATGACCGTAGGAATCGTCCTGGTTTCCCACAGCGCGAACCTCGCCGCAGCTGCGGCCGAACTGGCTCGCGAGCTGGCCGGGCCGTCGACGGCAGTGCTGGCGGCCGGGGGCACTGACGACGGACGCTTCGGCACCAGCATTGAGAAGGTCGAGACCGCCGTGTCCGGCGCCGACTCGGGAGACGGGGTCGCCATCTTGATGGATGTCGGCAGCGCCGTGCTGACGTCGAAGGCCCTGCTCGCGGACCTGGACGACGATGACCTCGACGTCCGGCTCGTGGACGCCCCGTTGGTCGAGGGCGCCATCGCGGCGGCCGTCACCGCGTCGACGGGACAGAACCTGGACGCCGTTGTGGCCGCCGCCGAACAGGCTCGGGGCATGCGGAAGCTCTGAGCCGGTTCTTGGAGCGGCGTGATCAGCGGAAGATCCATCCCACACACCCGGATACCCGGGATGAACGGTTCTTCGATCATGAATGCTGCGCTGCAGCCCAGGCCCGGACGGTGTGGATCCGGGCCCGAAGCTCGTCAGCCGTGGCCATCGCGGCCGGTGGACCCCCGGTCGCCTGCCGGAGCTCAGCGTGAATCGCCCCGTGCGGCTTACCCGTCCGGTGATGCCACGCGCCGACCAGCCCATTGAGCTCGCGCCTCAGCACACTGAGCTGCTCGTGGGTCGACCGCTGCGCGGCGTCGGGCGTACCGTCCTCGGAAACCGACCCGTCGGTCGCGCCCGCGGACCCACGCCGGCGCAGGGCCGTCTGCTGCTCGGCCTGTCTCCGGCGCAGCAGCGCCGCCACCTGGTCCGGCTCGAGCAGCCCGGGGATCCCGATGTAGGCGGCCTCCTCCTCGGAGCCCACGTGGGCCTGCGTCCCGAACTCACCGCCGTCGTACAGCACCCGGTCGAACGTGGCGTCGGACCCGAGGGCCCGGTAGCCGGCTTCGTCGGCCCCACCGTCCTGCTCCTCCGCGGCAGCAGCCAGCGCCTCGGCCAGCGCGGCAGGATTGTCCTCGTGAACGTCCGTCCGGCGCTTCAGAATGTGGTCGCGCTGCTCCTCCAACTCCCCCGCGTACGACAGCAGCGCGGGGACGCTGGGCAGGAAGATCGACGCCGTCTCACCGCGGCGTCGCACCCGGACGAACCGGCCCACCGCCTGAGCGAAGAACAGCGGCGTCTGGGTCGACGTCGCGTACACACCCACGGCCAGCCGCGGAATGTCGACCCCCTCGGACACCATACGTACCGCGACCATCCACCGGTCGTCGCCCTCGGAGAACTCGGCGATCTTGCGGGACGCCTTGGGCTCATCGGACAGCACGACGGCGGGACGCTCGCCCGTGATGCGCCGAAGCAACGCCGCGTACGCCCGGGCCGACTCCTGGTCGCTGGCGATGACAAGACCACCGGCATCAGGCACGTGGCGCCGTACCTCGGCGAGCCGGGTGTCGGCCGCCGCCAGCACGGCCGGAATCCAGTCACCCTCGGGATCCAAGGCGGTCCGCCAGGCCTGCGCGGTGAGGTCCTTCGTCAGCGGTCCACCGAGCTGGGCCGCCACCTCATCGCCGGCTCGCGTCCGCCAGCGCATCTCACCCGAGTACGCCAGGAACAGCACGGGACGCACCACTCCGGCTCGCAGCGCCTCGGCGTATCCGTAGGAGTAGTCGGCGACGCTGCGCGCGTGACCTTCGGCGTCCGGCCCGTACGTCACGAACGGGATCGGATTGGTGTCCGAGCGAAACGGCGTGCCGGTCAAGGCCAGGCGGCGGGCCGCCGGATCGAAGGCTTCGCGCACCGCCTCACCCCAGGACATCGAATCGCCCGCGTGGTGGATCTCGTCCAGGATCACCAGCGTGCGCCGGTTCTCGCAGCGAGCCCGGTGCAGCATCGGCTGGCTCGCCACACCGGCATAGGTCACCGCGACACCCGTGTAGTCGCGGCTCGTCCGTCCGGTGCGGCGGCCGGAGAACGCCGGATCGATCTGGATGCCGGCGCGCTCACCGGCCTCGGCCCACTGGCGCTTGAGATGCTCGGTAGGCGCCACGATCGTCAGCTGGTGGACGACCCGGCGGGTCAGCAATTCGGCGGCGACCCGGAGTGCGAACGTGGTCTTTCCCGCGCCGGGTGTGGCGACGGTGAGAAAGTCGCGAGGATCCCGGGCCAGATACTCGTCGAGCGCCTCTTGCTGCCAGGCACGCAACCGGCCGGCAGTACCCCAAGGGGCACGGCCGGGATATGCAGGGGGCAGGTGTTCGGCAGCCGAGGTGCTCATGATCTCCATATCGGTCGGACGGTGGACGCCATGAAGCCCGCGCCTCCGGGCGGCGCGCGCACCAGCGGCCGGGCTTCAGTGAAGAGCTTAAGGGGCGGCTCCGACGCCCACTTACGAACGGCGTACCGACGTGTCGCCGCGAGGGCGGACCCGTCCAGACCCCCAGACACCGAGCAGGGCGAGCGCCACCATCACCGCGAGAATGGCCGCATAGGCGGCGGGGTGCGTCCCTCCGGCGGCCTCGTGTGCGGATCCGAAGATGACGCCGGCCAGGCCGACGAAGATGATCGCGAACAGCGTGTCGCACAGTTGGAGGGCGGCCGAGTTGGCACCGTGGTCGGCCGGCGGCGACAGTTGGAACAGCAGCACACCGATGCTCGCGAAGCACAGGCCCATTCCCACCGCGCCGACCGTCCAGGCGGCCGCCGCGACGAACGCCGGCACCACGGGGATGAGTACCAGGCCGGCCGCACCAATGCCGAACGCGACCAGGCCGCTGCCGATCCGGAGGAGCAAGTGGCGCGGGATGGTCATGCTCGGCCGGCCCTGGTACCACGAGCCGGACGCCCAGCCGAGCGCTCCGCCGGTCAGGGCGAGCCCGGCGAGAGTCGCGGAGAGCCCGCGCTGGTCGACGAGCATGAGCGGCAGGAAGGCCTCGGCGCCGAAGAACGCTCCGGCCAGGATGCCGCGCATCGCGATCACCGTGGGCAACCCATGGCGCAGCCACAGCGTCCCGGCCGGGAGCAGGCGTGGGACGCTCGGCACGAGCAACACAAGCGCGACGACGACCATCCCGATCGCGACGGCATCCCGGCGGAGCCCGGCCGCTTGCAGCACGCCCACACCTACGGCTGCGGCGGCGGCCAGCGGGAGCCTGCCGCGTCGAACGGTCGGCCCGTCCGCCGGTGGACCGTCGTATGCCCGCAACTGCGGCAACGCCAGCGCGACGGGCAGGACGACCAGCGGCGCAACCCCGAGGAACACCAGCCGCCAGGACACGTGGTCGGCGAGCGAACCGGCCACCAGCGGGCCGACGATGGACGGCAGCACCCACGCCGCGGCAAGGGCGGCGAAGATCCGCGGCCGCAATGCCTCGTCGAAGCCCCTCGCGATGACCACGTACAGCGCCACGATCGCCAGCCCCGCGCCGAGGCCCTGGATCGCCCGCCCGGCCACGAACGGCCACATCGCTTGGGCGGTACCAGCGACCAGTAGCCCGGCCGTGAACGAGCCGGCGCCGAGCAGCAGTGGCAGCCTCGGCCCGCGCCGGTCACACAGCTCACCCGAGAGCACCATCGCGAACAGGCTCGTCGTGAAGAATCCGGAGAACGCCCACGCGTACATCGGCAGCCCGTCGAGTTCGCGGACGGCGCGCGGCATGGCGGTGGCGACGGCCATGGCCTCGAACGCGATGAACGCGACCGTGGCGACGATTCCGATGGTGAGCCGCCGGTGATCGGCGTCCAGGATGCTGCCCGCCGTCCGCGGTGGCTCAGTCGTCATCCGCCAATCCTAGAAACGCCCCTTGCGTGCACGCTCCCAGTGTGGCTGGTCGATCACGTTCAG
>JASLBX010000066.1 GCA_030146385.1 Jiangellaceae bacterium
CTGCACCACCAGCAGCACCTCGACGATCCCTGCTCCGATGACGTACGGCTCACGCGGTATCTGGTTGCGGGCCACGGCATAGAGGCACCACACGGCGTACGCCAATGAAGCGGCGATCACCACGTACGCGACGACATCAAGCACGGCGCACCACCCTAGCCCTGGCCACCGTAGGGTTGAGCACATGGCGTGGCCGACCTGGCGGGAGGCGATGGAGCACGCGCTCTACGGCCCGCACGGCTTCTTCCGCCGCGAACGTCCAGCCGATCATTTTCGGACGTCCGTCCACGCCAGTGACCTGTTCGCTTCCGCGATCGGCCGGCTGGCCGAGCAGTGTGGCGCCAGCACTGTGATCGACATCGGGGCGGGCAGTGGCGAACTGCTCAGGGCGCTCGCCAAGCAGGCGCCGTCCGTGAACCTGCTCGGAGTCGAGCTCGCCGCCCGGCCGCCGGACCTCTCACCCGCCATCGAATGGGCCCGCGAACTTCCGCACGGCGTTGAGCAGGCGCTGATCATCGCGAACGAGTGGCTGGACAATGTGCCGGTCGAAGTCGTGGAGGTGGGCCAGGACGGACGTCCCCTCCTCGTTCACGTCGATCCAGCGAGCGGCGAGGAAACGCTCGGCCGCCCAGTAGCGGGCGAGGACGCCGACTGGCTGAACACCTGGTGGCCGCTCGAAGGCGCGGAACCCGGCAGCCGGGCGGAGATCGGACGGAGCCGCGACACCGCGTGGGCGGGTGTCGTCGCAAGAGCGAAGCAGGCCGTGCTGGTCGCGATCGACTACAGCCACCGCCGTGCCGACCGCCCGCCGTACGGGACGCTCTCCGCGTACCAGGACGGGCGGGCGGTGCACCCGGTTCCGGACGGCACGCGGGACATCACCGCCCACGTCGCACTCGATTCGTGTGCAGCCGCCGGGGAAGCCGCGGGCGCGAGCAGCACCGTCCTGACGACCCAGCAGCACGCATTGCGGACGGTCGGGATCAACGCCGGGCTACCACCGAGAGAGCTGGCGGCGAGTGATCCGCCGGCCTACGTCGCGGCGCTCACTCGGACCAGCGAGGCCGCCGAACTGCTCGACAGTGCCGGGCTCGGCGGCTTCGAGTGGCTCATTCAGGCTCGGGGGACGGACATTCCCGCAGCGCTCACGGCGTAGTCCGTCCTACATAGCGCAACGTCAGCCTGACTCACCGTGGCGGCCCAATGGATCTTGCCCATCCTGGTGGCGTGGGACGCCGTCGCGCTCAGGCTCTTGCGCCACGGCGGCTTGGTCGCCGTCTCCGTCATTGACGCCGCCGCGTGGTGCGACCATCCACTGTTCGGGCACGTCCACCCGCCTGGCCACCCGGGCGCGGCGGGCCTGAGCCTCGAGGATCTCCCGTGCCTGCAACTCAGGACGGTGCCGGAGCACCGCGTCCACGGGGCCGGGAGTCGTATCGACAGCCACCGTGGCGAGCTTCAGGCGGCGCTGGATCGGACCCTGGCTGAGCCGCACGCTCTGCGTCTTGGCATGGGGGACGATGGTCAGCGTCCGATAGAACACGCCTTCCCGGGCGACGACGATGCGGTCGTCGGCGCCGTACGCCAGCCGGATCCAGCCGATCGGGCGAAGCCAGGCGGCCCGCCGCGGCACCCGCTCGAGCGGCACACTCGCCGGGTCGGCGCCGGGCAACACTTGGCGGAGCACATTGATCGCTTCGTGGTACGGCGCGACCGGAAGCAGCGTCGACGTCTGTGGGGCCGACGAACTCCCTGAATAACCAGCGACGTCGACGTCCACGCGCACCCAGCCCTTGATCCGCCAGAGCAGCGGCTGACGCATCGCGACACCCTGGATCCGGCCCGGGGGCACGGTCTGTGCCCTCGTGTCGAGCAGGCCTTTGCGGATTCGGAACCCGTCCGGCGACTCGGCGAGCGTGAAGCCGAAGTTGCGGCCCAGTTGATACCACAGCGCCGTACCCACTCCGAGCAGACCCGGGACAAGCCCGGACATGCCGGCAACCACAAACCGGCCCGACCCAGTCGCCACGACTGCAGCGATGGCCATGAAGACGACGACGCCGAATACAAAGGCTCCAGACAGCACCGTGGAGCCGATCAGCCGGTCGAGCGGCACCTCGTGCACGGGGCGCTCTGGCGCTTCCGGCGTGTCGGCGGAAATTCCCGCGCTGCGGGCGAGAAGCTCGGCCCGGAGCTTGACGGCATCATCGACCGAAAGAAACGCCAGCGGCGCCTCCGACTGCCCCCCGCCGGCGACCTCCATTCGGAGCTCCGATAGCCCCAGCAGCCGCCCGGCCAGCGGGCGGACGATGTCGACCGCCTGCAACCGGTCCATCCGAACCCGCCGCGACCGGCGCTGGAAGATCCCGGAGTCGATGCGCAGGTCGTCGCCGTCGAACCCGTACCGGGTGAACCACCAGGACGCGAACCCGAACCCGAACCCCAGGATGGCGAAGACCGGAATGATGACCGCGAACCGGCGCGGATCTCCCGACGCGATGGCGTTCTGGCTACCGAACACGATGGCAGCAGCGAGCCAGGCCCAGCCCCGCAGCAGCGGGGTCAGCGGGTGGAGCCGCCGGAAGTGCGCAGGTGTGCGATCCGCCGCACCGCGGAACCCTTCGACCTGCCGTTCCGCGTCGGGATGCTCCTCGCCGTTCACGACGCTGAGCGTAGCTCGCGGGTCGCGGAGCGCGATGCCAGCCGCATCAGAGCCCGGCCGCGCGGGCTTCGCCGAGGGCGGCCAGCCGGTCCCGAAGGCGAGCGGCCTCGTCGGGCGGCAGGCCCGGGATTCGGGCATCCGTGGCCGGCGACGCCGTATGCAACTGAACGGTGGCAATACCCACGCGCCGCTCGAGCGGCCCCGAGTTGACGTCGACGAACTGCATCCGCCCGTACGGAACGACGCTCAGCTTTCGGAACAGCACGCCATGCTTGACCAGCAGATCATCGTCCCGCTCGGCATAGCCCCACGCCCGCCAGTTGCGCGGGATGAGCCAGAGACCCCACACGAGCACGATGAGGGCGATCGTGAGGCCGATCCCGGCCAGCAACCAGGTGAGAAGCGCACCGGCGACAATCGAAATGAGAGCCAGCACGGCAACCCAGAACAGCAATACTGCTCGCCGCAGCGTGACGAGAGCTTTCGACACCGGCTGCCAAGCCTCGCCTGGCGGAGCGAACACCTGATCCACACCACGGAGCGTACGCGTTGCAGTGAGGGCTCCCGCGGCGGCGTGACACAAGCTCTCCGTCCTGGCAGTCAGATGATCTTCGTTGCGGGCGTCGGGGATGGCAGACTCGGCACTGTGACGACCGAGACGACCGTGGGCATCGGCGCGGGAGCCGGCGAACTAGCCACCACGGACATGGTCCTCAACATCGGGCCACAGCACCCGGCGACGCACGGCGTACTGCGGCTCAAACTCACCCTGGACGGCGAACGCATCCTTGAGTGCGAGCCGATCATCGGCTACATGCACCGCGGCGCCGAGAAGCTCTTCGAGGTGCGCGACTACCGGCAGATCATCGTGCTGGCGAACCGACACGACTGGCTCTCCGCCTTCGCCAACGAGCTCGGCGTGGTTCTCGCGGCCGAACGAATGCTCGGCATGGACGTCCCGGTCCGGGCGGTATGGGCCCGGACGTTGCTCGGCGAGCTCAACCGGGTGCTGAATCACCTGATGTTCCTTGGCTCGTATCCCCTCGAGGTCGGCGCGATCACCCCGATCTTCTATGCGTTCCGCGAACGGGAGACCCTCCAGCAGGTCATGGAAGAGATCTCCGGTGGCCGGATGCACTACATGTTCAACCGGGTCGGCGGCCTCAAGGAGGACCTACCGGCCGGCTGGCTCGACCGGGCCTTCGACGCGGTCGCGGGCGTGCGCCGGCGGCTGCCGGCCATGCGCGACATGATCCTCGGCAATGAGATCTTCATCGCACGGACGCGAGGCGTAGGTGTGGTCGACACCGAGACGGTCCACGCGTACGGCGTGTCGGGCCCGATCGCCCGCGCGGCCGGCGTGGACATCGACCTGCGCCGGGACGAGCCGTACCTGGCGTACGGCGAGCTGTTCCGGGACGGCGGGCCGGGACGGGTCGTCACCCGGAAGGACGGCGATTGCTACGCCAGGTTCGAGGTACTCGCCGAGCAGGTGTCGGTGTCACTTGAGCTCGCGGACCGGTGCATCGAGCAGCTGCGTTCGCTGCCGCGCGGGCCGATCAACGTCAAGCTGCCCAAGGTGCTCAAGGTGCCCGAGGGCCACACGTACGCCTGGACTGAGAACCCGCTGGGGCTGAACGGTTACTACCTGGTCTCGCGCGGCGAGAAGACGCCGTGGCGGCTCAAGCTGCGGTCCGCGTCGTTCAACAACATCGCCATGCTCCCCGAGTTGCTGCGCGGCTGCCTCATCGCCGACATGGTGGCGATTCTGGGCTCGACCTTCTTCGTTGTCGGCGACATCGACAAGTAGCTCTGAGGCTACTTGTACGGGCGGACCAGCTCACCGGCGTTGACCTCGACTGGGACAGTGTTGGCCGCCGTTGCAAGTGGGCACGTCCACGCCGGGGAATACGCGCAGGACGGGTTGTAGGCGAAGTTGAGGTCGATCACCAACTCACCGTCCCGCACGTCGCCGCCGAGGTCAGCGCCCTTGACGGTGTCGATCAGGTACCTGCCGCCGCCGTATGAAGCCGCGGGGGCGGAGGCATCCTTGATCGGCACGAAGACGCCGCCCCCGTACGAGTCGAGCCACCAGACCGCCAGGTCTCCAACGCCAGGCAGGTGCAGAATGCCCGCCAGTTCGAACGGCACCAGACCGTCGGATGCTGTGTCGACCTCCCACCGCTGCGCAGGTACGTCCGTGTCGACGCGCAGCGTGTACCGCAGCGCGGGATCGTAGGCCGCGTAGGCCAGTCCGCTGAAACGGGACCGTTCACCGGCCGGAATCGGAGACGCCGGGTGTTCGGCGAACAGCACGTCGCGGGCTTCCCGCCAGTGCTCGTGCGCGCTGCGCGGGTCCGGGTTCGCCCGCACCTCCGCGTAGATCGCGTGCACCCGGCGACGCCAGTCGAGCACGTCGAGCGGCGTCGCCAGGGCACCTTCGAGCTCGCTCAGAGCAAGCCCTTCTCTTCCAGGTAGTCGCGGGCAACGTCCTCGGGCAACTCACGGTCGCGGTCGACACGCGCGTTGAGATCAGCCAGATCCTCAGTGGTCAGCACGTCGGCGAGCTGGTTGAGCGCGTTGGCTACCGGCTCGTCGCCCGCGGACTCGGCGTTCACAACCGGCACGAGGTTGTCGGCCTGCTGCAGGTTCTGGTCGTCCTCGAGCAGGACGAGGCTCAGGTCGGCGAGGGTGCCGTCGGTGGTCGCCACGAGACCCAGGTCGGCGTCACCGTTCGCGACCGCCTCCTTGGTCTGCGGGCTACCGAAGCCGAGCGGCAGGATCTCGGTGATGTTCAAACCGTAGG
>JASLBX010000069.1 GCA_030146385.1 Jiangellaceae bacterium
ATTGAACTCGCGGCCTTCGAGCTGTTGCAGTACCTCGATAACGCAACCGCCTGAGGTCGCCGGGCTGCTGCGATCACGGAGCGCCCGTGTCGCCCAGCGTAGAAGTGTCTAGACTCGGCCCCCATGTCAGGCAGCGTGATCCGTACGCCGGAAGACCGATTCGCCGCCCTACCGGACTTTCCGCATCAGCCGCACTACCGGACTGTCGACGGACTTCGCCTCGCTCACCTTGACGAGGGAGACGGTTCACCAGTCGTGTTCCTTCACGGTGAGCCGACCTGGTCGTTTCTGTGGCGAGGGGCGATACCGCCGGTTCGGGACGCTGGATTCCGCTGCATCGCACCCGACTACGCGGGGTTCGGCCGCTCGGACAAACCGACTGACCCGGAGTGGTACACATACGACCGGCACGTCGAGCACATGGCCGCCCTGTTCGATGTGCTGGACCTGCGCGATGCGACCGTTGTACTGCACGACTGGGGCGGCCCGATCGGGCTGCGCCTTGCCGTCGACTACCCGGAACGCGTCGCGCGTCTCGTGCTGATGGACACCGGCCCCTTCACCGGCCATCAGCAGATGACCAAGGCTTGGCACCGATTCCGCAACTTCGTGGACCGGACCGATGACCTTCCCATCGGCATGCTGGTTCGCAACGCCTGCTACACCGATCCCGGTGAGGCGGTAATCGCAGCTTATGAGGCGCCGTTCACCACTCCCGAATCCAAGGCCGGCGCGAAAGCCTTCCCAGCTCTGGTCCCCAACGCCGGACGCGCCGGGCGCCGCGGCCGGACGCCGCGTTGCTGCCGCGCTTCGAGACGATGACCGGCCCGCGCTGATGCTGTGGGCCGACTCCGATGCTGCACTGCCGTTCGCGTTCGGTGAGGCAGTCGCCTCCGCGTTGCGCTATCCGCGCCCGCATGTCATCGCCGACGCGGGTCACTTCCTTCAGGAGGACGCAGGGCCTGAGATCGGAAGCCTCATCGCTGGCTGGCTCATCGAGCGCACGTGACCCACCGGGCCATCACGGCTGTCCGATCCGCGATCTACGCCGTGTGAGCGGGGTCACATCCTGCCGGCCGGCCGGTACGTAGCTTCGGCGGGGTCGGTCGTCAGCCCGAACAACCGGTACACGGCGTATGTCGTCTCGGAGGAGTGGTCGGCGAGAAGGGCTGGATCGTCCGTGACTCGAGTTTCAACGTCACGCTCACCGAAGACCAGACGCTGCACAGGACGTGGGGCGGCGCGGCTGGGAAGCCGGCCGTAGCAGGGGCGGCGATGACTTTTGGCGACTACAACATCAAGGTGGACCGCCCGGGTGCGAGCGAACGCGGGGAGACCATCCAGATCCACTTCGAGTCGGGCTCGCCGATCGTCGGTGACGTGAACGGAACGATGCACTTCGTCTGCGACCCGCCCACCCTGAGTGGGGAGCCGGCCATGCACGAGGTGTGTCATGCCCGACGGCGCCGTGCGCAACGTCCTCACGTTCTCGCCGGGACTGCCGTAGCGAGAACGCGAGTTCAGCCGACCTCCCCAGATCTGTTTGCATTGCGTGAGACGCAGGGAGGTGACTCGAAGGTCACTTGGCTGGCCAGGCATGAGGCTTTTCGGTTGGGGGAACCGGGTAGGTCGCCTCGGCGGTTTGCTCCCGCGCCCCATGACGGCGTTCGCTCTCGAGGAAGAAGGCGCCGATTGCTCCTGCCAGCGTGGCGAACACGACGACTGAATACACCACCAGCACAACCTCCAATGCCTGACCGAAGGCATCGTTCGGCGAGAACGGCTCACCGGTGACTGCTGCGAGGCTTGCGGCTCGGAGCGCCTCGCTGTAGCTGGGGTAGCTCCCAAACTCGTACAGCAGCTGACTGCTTGCGAGGACCGGTGATCGTGAGTGCCGTGCTCAAGGCGCTGCCGCTGCGAGCGAAGTACTCTCCGATGACTACAAGGAGGAACAGAACGCTGAGCGCGCTCATTAGCGGCGTCAGCCGGTCCAGCAACTCCTCCGACCAAGCCTCACGCTGCTCCTTCGTGAGTCGCAGGATCGAGGAGCACATCGGGACGTGTACCCGCACTGCATTGCTACATGCTGATCGGCTCGACGGCGACGAGTAGTTCGCGAGTAGCCGACGGCGTGGAGGTGTCTTGCCCGGGCGGCGGGGCCTACTACTTGCCCGGCATGAAGCCGCACTCCTGGGGTAACTCGTCTGCACCTGGAGGTTTACGATGTCCTACTCGGAGCTGTTGATCAGCGCCCTTGTCGTGGCGGCTGCGATAGTGCTCTTCGTGCCCCTCGGTGTAACGCGGAAGGGCAACTCCTCAGCAAGAGACGAGGTGGCCAAGATTGGCAGCCGGTCCGGCGCTGAGCGCGGCGACGTGAACACCGGTGATGCGGGCCGCCGCCTCGCTGGCTGACCCAGGTGCCAGTGTCCCGACGTGCGTCTTCCTGTGTTCAGTCGGACCGGTCGGCGCTGGCCGCGATTTCGCTGGTCTCCTGCGCGATAACGGTGGCCAGAGCAGTGCCCGATGGGTCACGGCTTTCGTTGCTCAGCACGACTACGACGACATCGTCGTCGGGCCCGTAGACAAGCTGCGAGTGGTAGCCGCCAACGGACCCGTCGTGGCCGAACCCGTCGGCGTAGATGGAGACCCCGAGGCCATAGAACGGCTCCGGTCCGGGTTCGAGCATCAGATCCAGCCAAGAAGGCCGGCCGCGTCAACGCGGTACTGAACATGCACGTGCACCACACCCACAGCCACCACGACGAGATCGTTGGACAGGTGGGGGAGCCAACCGACCACCACGACCATCGCACTGGCGACGCCGGGCATGCCAGCGGGCACGTCGACCCGGATGTGGTGGACCGATTGATCCGCTCGGACGCTCGCGTTGACTACTGGCGGACCCCCCGACGCACCACTTGAGGCTCTGGCGGCGGATTCGGCGGCTACGACAGCAGCTGCGTCGCACAGTCACCACTCTGAGATTTGAGTCCACCGCAACCGCATAAGTGGTCGCATGCCTATTAGTTCGTCGCGGCCGTCTCGATGTTTTGTGGAGTGCGTTTGAAACTTCAATCCTGGGGCACGTGGGATCGTCTCTATCCCGTAGAGCCTCAAGGAGGAGGGTCTATGAACACAGCGCGTGAGCCTCGCCCCAGTTGTGCGCGGCGGCTCGATTCAGTTCCCGCCCGGCAGGTGACACCGGCAATCGCTTCGCCCGGCTCGAGGAGAAGACGATGAAGACGATGAAGAGCTCTATCGCCGCCGCCGGTGCCGGCGTACTGGCGGCCGGAATGCTCGCGACCGGGGCATTGCCCGCCGCCGCTGATCACCAACACGGAACCGAAGAGGGACACCTGCTTGGGACGGGCGCGGAGGGGAAGATCGAGTTCGTCGAAAAGCTCGAGGTCAGCGGCGCCGGCCCGGAGCTGATTGCCGATGTTGCGGTCGATCCGGATGGCGATTTTGCTTACCTGGCGAACTGGGGCTCGCCCGATTGTCCGCTTCTGGAGGACATCCCAGGGAACGAGCGCGGGGGTCGGAAGGCATCGGACGCCGGTGTCTGGGTCGTCGACATCAGTGACCTGGACAACCCCGAAGAGGTGGCGTTTATCCCGATGAGCCAGGACACCCGTCCCGGTGAGGGGCTGCAGGTGATCCACATCGACACGGATGAGTTCACCGGCGACGTTCTGGCCGTGAACGAGGAAAGCTGCGGAAAGAACTTCAAGGCCGGCTTCAGCCTGTGGGACGTCACGGACCCCGAAAAGCCCAAGAAGCTGGCCAAGAACTTCGGCGACTTCACCGTTGACGGTGGCCGAAACACGCCACGGGACGCGAACCAGACGCACAGCGTGTTCATGTGGACGACGGGCGAGAACGCGTACCTCGTCGCCCAGGATGAGATGGAGTCGGCCGACGTCGACATCTTTGACATCACTGATCCAAAGCATCCCGTCCTCATCGCCGAGGTCGATGCCAACGTGTTCGACGTCGACCAGCCTGACGTCTTCCTCACCGCGTCGTTCCTCCACGATGTCGTGGTTAAGGAGATCGAGGGCCGCTGGATCATGCTGCTGTCGTACTGGGACGGCGGCTGGGTGCTGCTTGACGTGACCGACCCGGCGAACCCCGAGTTCATCGCCGACACCGATTATGACGCGATCGACCCACTGCTCCTTGAAGAACTCGGCGTCGAGCTCCCGCCGGAGGGCAACGCCCACCAGGCCGAGTTCACGATCGACAACCGCTTC
>JASLBX010000100.1 GCA_030146385.1 Jiangellaceae bacterium
GTCCTCGATCGAGACGACCGTGGCGAACAGCCCGGCCCCGGTCATGACTTTCGATCCGGGAGCCAGGGTGGACTGCAGCTCGGCCATTTGCTTGCGCTGGCGCTGCTGCGGGCGGATGAGCAGGAGATAGAAGACGGCGAGCAGAAGGAGTGGGAGGAGGAGTGCTTCCATGAGCTTCGCAAATCCTTGGAGAGGCTGGACGTGGGCCTTACCTGTATAGCAACCGCCCGCGCATTCTAGTCATCTTGCGAGAACAGGTCAGGCAGTGCATCCTCCCCTGGCGTGCCGAACGGCGAGTGACGGGGCTCCGCGAGGCCGAGGTGCCGCCACGCCGCGGGGGTCGCGACTCGGCCGCGGGGCGTCCGGGCGAGCAGGCCGGCGCGGACCAGGAACGGCTCAGCGACCTCCTCGACGGTCTCGCGCTCCTCACCCACGGCTACCGCGAGCGTCCCGAGCCCGATGGGACCGCCGGAGAACCGGCGGCACAGGGCGTCGAGGACGGCGCGGTCCAGGCGGTCCAGCCCGGCTTCGTCGACCTCGTAGACCTCGAGCGCGGCTCGAGCGATGTCTCCGGTGACCACTCCGTCGGCACGAACCTCGGCGTAGTCGCGGACCCGGCGCAGCAGCCGGTTCGCAATACGCGGCGTCCCACGTGACCGTCCCGCGATCTCGCTGGCACCGTCGGGACGGAGCGGGACGTCGAGCAGCCGCGCGGACCGGACCAGGACGAGCTCGAGTTCGGCCGGCTCGTAGAGCTCCAGATGCCCGGTGAACCCGAAGCGGTCGCGCAACGGCCCGGGGAGGAGGCCGGTGCGCGTCGTGGCGCCCACCAGGGTGAACGGCGGCAACTCGAGTGGGATCGCGGTCGCGCCCGGGCCCTTGCCCACAACCACGTCGACCCGGAAGTCCTCCATGGCGGTGTAGAGCATCTCTTCGGCGGGACGGGCCATCCGGTGGATCTCGTCGAAGAACAGCACGTCGCCTTCGGCCACCGAGGACAGGATCGCGGCGAGGTCGCCGGCGTGCTGGATCGCCGGCCCGCTGGTGATGCGCAGCGGCACCTCCATTTCGGCTGAAATGATCATGGCGAGTGTCGTCTTCCCAAGGCCCGGAGGGCCGGAGAGCAGGACGTGATCTGCGGGACGTCCACGGGAGCGGGCGGCTTCGAGCATGAGCGAGAGCTGCTCGCGCAACCTCTCCTGGCCGACGAACTCGGTGAGCGTGCGCGGGCGCAGGGCACCTTCGAGCGCGCGTTCTTCCGGCCCGGCGTCGCGGCCGACCAAACGGGTGATCGTCTCGTCGGTCATGTCTTGGCCAGCGTACGCAGGGCCGCCTTCAGCAGAGTCGGGACGTCCGCCGGGTCGGCGCCGTCATCGACCATCGGAGCGACCTGGTCGACGGCCGCGTCGGCGTCCTTGGCTCCCCATCCGAGCCCGAGCAGTGCAGAGTGCACCTGGTCGCGCCAGGCTTCGGCGTGACTCGGGGTTGATGGCGCGGCGTGCCCGTTCATGGCGCCCGCGGCGACTGCCGGTGCCCCCAGCTTGTCCTTCAGCTCGATGACGATGCGCTGGGCGCCCTTCTTGCCGATTCCAGGCACCTTGGTCAGGGCGACCAGATCCTCGGTGGCGACGGCACCTCGCAGCGCGTCCGGGCTGTGCACGGCCAGCATGGCCTGGGCCAGCCGGGGGCCAACCCCGCTGGCCGTCTGCAGCAACTCGAAGACCGCCCGCTCATCCGCGTCCGAGAAGCCGTAGAGCGTCAGGGAGTCTTCGCGGACGACGAGGCTCGCGGCCAGGGTGGCCTCGGTGCCAACCTGGGTGGCGGCCGTCGTGGCGGGGGTGCAGTGCAGCGTCAGGCCGACTCCGCCAACGTCCACGACAACCTCGGTGCCGGTCACGGCGGCCACCTGGCCACGCACGTACGCGATCATCTCGGTCTCCCTCCCGCCGCGGCCGCCGCTGCTTCCAGCCGGGCCTGGGCCGAGCCGCGCCACACCTGGCAGACGGCCAGTGCGAGCGCGTCGCTGGCGTCGGCCGGGCGCGGGCGGACGTCCAGCTTCAGCAGCCTGGTCACCATAGCGGCGACCTGTGCCTTGTCGGCGCGCCCGCTGCCGGTGACGGCGGCCTTGACCTCACTGGGCGTGTGCAGGACGACCGGCAGTCCGCGGCGGGCGGCTGTCAGCACCGCTACACCGCTGGCCTGGGCCGTCCCCATAACGGTGCGGACGTTGTGCTGGCTGAAGACCCGTTCGACGGCCACGGCGTCGGGCTCGTGGTGGGTGATCCAGCCGTCCACGGCTTGCTCGATCGTCACGAGCCGCTCCCCCAGTGGCATTCCGGCGGGCGTCCGGACGACATCGACCGCTACCAGCGACAGCGGCCGGCCCGGCTCGCCGTCGACCATACCCAGACCACACCGGGTCAGCCCGGGGTCGACGCCCAACACGCGCATATAGCCAGCTTTCGTGACACGAACACCAGTTCGCCGCTCACGCTACCCCGCTGGCTCCGCGGCGGTCAGGCCGACACGCCCGTCGCGGCGCGGCGTGCCGCGCTCCGCGAACCTGCCACCAGGGCGCCCACGCCCACGACGGCCACTGCCAGGCACAGGGTGACGAAGCTTCCGGACGCCACGACGATTCCGGCGAGCGGTGCGCCGCCGCCTGCGGCGATGCTCATCGCGACCTCGCCGGTGCCCTCGACGCGCGGTCGGTCCGGAGCCGCGACGGAACCCGCCAGGACGGCACTCGCCCCGACCACCCCGGCGCTCCATCCCAAGCCGAGTAGGGCCAGGACGGCGGTCATCGCACCGGCGTGCGTCGTGTTCAGGATGGTTCCGGCGATGCCGGCGGCGATGACCAGCCCGCCACCGAGGGCGATCACGACATGATGCCCGGCCACGTCCCCCAGCCGTCCCCACAGTGGGGCAGGGGCGAACATGCACACCACGTGGATGCTCACCACGGTGCCGACGATCGTCAGCCCGTGCCCGTGCTGTACCAGATGAACCGGAGCGATCGCCATCGTCGCCACCATGGCGAGGTTGGTCGCGGCGAGCACGATCAGCGCGCGTCGGGTTGTCGGTGTTGTGATGCGGATCGGGCTGCGCGGCTCCGGGGTTGGACGGTCGCCGCCGGTGCGTCGGCTGTCGCGCCCGAGCAGAATCGCCGCCAGGCCGAATGCCGGGATGGCGACCAGGTACAGGCCGGCCACGCTGGGGAGGCCGGCTGCGTGGGCGAAGGCACCCGCTGGTCCGAGCAAGTTCGGTCCGGCAACTGCGCCGATCGCGGCCGCCGCCAGCACCAGGCCCATCGTCCCGCCCCGATGGACGACACCCTCCGCTGCCGCATACCGCGTGAGGAACACCGCGGCGTTGGAGACGCCCAGCCCGGCGCTACCCGCGAGCAGGAGGCTCAGGCTCTGCATGCCGATCGCCGCCACCGTGGTCGCGGCGCCGAGCACGCCGACCAGGTATCCGGCGGCGAGCGCGGCCCGCCGTCCGGCTCGGTGGGTCCACCACGAGATCGCGAGCGCACCGAGCCCGGACCCGGCCACCAAGACACCCAGCGGCAGGCCGGCCGCCCGTGGACTTCCGGTGATCTCAGTCGCCGCTAGGGCGCCCGCTGTGCCACCCGCGGCCAGGCCGAGGCTACCGATCGCCGTCGCCACCGCCAGCCTGAGGACGGGGTTCGCTGTGTTCAGAGTGTTTGCCACCACTCCAGCGTCGTGGAGCTTTGCGTCGGACGTCCAACACTTGTTCGACTGTGATTAACTCCTCTGAGTTGTCAATGGAAGGTCCCCATGGCCGACGATCTCGACCCGCGACTGCTGCGCCGGTTCCTCGCCGTCGCCGAGGAGCTCCATTTCGGGCGCGCTGCGGCCCGGCTGTTCATCGCGCAGCAGGCACTCAGCCGCGACATCGCCCGCCTCGAGCGCCAGCTCGGTGTCCAGCTGTTCGAGCGCTCGACCCGGCAGGTCACGCTGACCCCGGACGGCGAACGGTTCCGGCCCCAGGTCGCACGGCTGTTGGCGGTCCACGATGAAGTGCTCGCCTCGCTGCGCGGTACCCGGCGCCCGCTCGTCGTGGATGTCTTGCACGACGGCTCGGCCGCGGCCCGTGTGCTCAGCTCCGCTCGTGATCGCGCAACCGGCCATGTCTTCGAAGCCCGGTTCCACGGCGGATTCGGGGCCGCGCTCACCGCGTTGCTCGCCGGCCGGGTCGACGTCGCGTTCGGACGGTGCCCGAAACATGCGCTGACGCCTAATCTCGTCCGGCGGTTCGTCCGGTTCGAACCGCTTGCACTGCTGCTGCCGGACGATCACGCTTGGGCGTCCCGATCGGCGATCCCGATGGCCGACCTGCGCGGCATGACGATCGACACGAGTGCGGGCAACCCCGACGCGCCGGAATGGGTGGAGCTCGGTGGGTTGCTGTTAGACGACTTCGCGGCCACCGCCGCGCCCGAGCACCATCCGGGCATGGCAGCGGTGGCAGCCGGCGGCGCCGACGAGACCGCCTATCACCTTCGTTCGACCGGATGGCCCATCTTGACGAGGGTGGACGTGCCGCCCGTGCCGCGGTCGGTGATCCTGCCTCTGGTGGACCCGGTGGCCCTGTACCCGTGGTCGATGGTGCACAGCCGCGCGCTCGACCATCCCGCCCTTGCCGAACTGGATCGGGCGGTAAGGCAGCTCGCCCCGACTGAAGGTTGGTTGGACGTCCCTTCGTCCGCTTGGCTGGCGCCAGAAGACCGGGAACTGCTCAGCCGACTGCCTCCATGATCTCGTCGGACACGTCGAAGTTCGCGTACACGTTCTGCACGTCGTCGCTGTCCTCGAGCGTCTCGATGAGCCGGAAGATCTGCTTCGCGCCGTCCTCGTCGAGCTCGACCGTCACCGACGGCACCCACGACGACTCGGCCGAGTCGTAGTCGAAGCCGGCGTTCTGCACGGCCGTCCGCACCGCTACCAGGTCAGTGGCTTCACTCCGGATCTCGAACGCCTCGCCGAGGTCCTCGACTTCCTCCGCGTCGGCGTCCAGCACAGCTTCGAGCACGTCATCCTCGGTGAGCGTCCGGTCGCCCTGCTCGCGCGGCACGACGACGACGCCCTTGCGGCTGAACAGGTACGACACTGAGCCTGGGTCGGCCATGGAGCCGCCGTTGCGCGTCATCGCGATCCGCACCTCCGACGCCGCACGGTTGCGGTTGTCGGTCAGGCACTCGATCAGGACGGCCACGCCGTTCGGGCCGTACCCCTCATACATGATCGTCTGGTACTCAGCGGCGCCGGACTCCAGGCCGGCTCCCCGCTTGACGGCACGGTCGATGTTGTCGTTCGGGACCGACGACTTCTTGGCCTTCTGGATCGCGTCGTAGAGCGTCGGGTTGCCCTCAGGGTCGGCACCGCCGGTCCGCGCCGCCACCTCGATGTTCTTGATCAGCTTGGCGAACAGCTTGCCGCGCTTGGCGTCGACGACAGCCTTCTTGTGCTTGGTGGTGGCCCACTTGGAGTGGCCGGACATCGACTAGAACTCCTTCACGATCTTCAAGAACAGGCTGTGCACCCGCAGGTCGCCGGTAAGCTCGGGGTGGAACGCCGTGGCGAGCAACGACCCCTGCTGAACCGCGACGATCCTACCCTTGGCCGGCCCGTCCGCCACGTCCGCGAGCACCTCGACGTCCGTACCGACCTGCTCAACCCATGGTGCCCGAATGAAGACCGCGCGCACCGGCTCGTCACCGCCGGCGGCGGGAAAGTCCAGGTCGGCCTCGAACGAATCGACCTGCCGGCCGAACGCGTTGCGCCGGACCGTCATGTCGATGCCGCCGAGCGTCTGCTGGCCCTCGATGCCGCCTTCGATCCGGTCCGCGAGCAAGATCATCCCGGCGCAGGAGCCGTAGACCGGCATGCCGCGCTTGATCCGTTCGCGCAGCGGCTCGAACAGCTCGAAAGCGCGCAGCAGCTTGTCGATCGTGGTGGACTCGCCGCCCGGAATCACCAACGCGTCGATCTGGTCGAGCTCGGTGGGCCGGCGGACGGCCGTCGTGCGGGCGC
>JASLBX010000143.1 GCA_030146385.1 Jiangellaceae bacterium
GATCACGTCGTCTACCGGATCGGCCGCCACGGATTCTCCGGGGTGCTCGCCCGCAGCGGTATCGGCCGCCGGATCACTCGATCTATAGAGCGCGTACATTCCCGGTTTCGAGCAGTAGGTGGCGCTGCCATCGTGGCGGCGCGGTTCATGCCATTTGGCCGCACGGTAGGTGCTGGCACGGCAGGCCTGGCGGGCGTCCCGCCCACGAAGTTCACGATCTTCAGCATGGTTGGTGTCTTGTTGTGGGCGATATCGCTGACGGGGTTGGGATTCGTCACGGGGGCACAGACCAATTTGCCGCCGTGGCTGAGCGTGGCGATCGGAATGGCGGTAGCCCTAGCGGTCGGCCTGAGCATCGCCACTCCTCGCGTACGAGCACGCCGGTCCAGGCGAGCGCGGAGAGAGGGTTGAGTAGAGCGCGATCAGCCACTCCGCTGGCAGGTCGGAGCGAATGGTCCCGTCCCGTTGACCGCGGGTGACGAGCTCGCCGCACCGGTCGGTGAATCCGTCCGAGGTTGGCGGGCACACAGCCGCTGTTAGCCGAGCTCGGCCGATGCCACGGCGCGGAGGCCTCGGTAGCGGTGCAGCGTCTGCCAAGAGGTGCGGGCCAGCTGCGCGAGGGAACCTCGGTTCAAGCGTACTCCTGCCAAAGTGAGTCGACGTTTCTTCGTGATGGTTTGAACCGCAACTCGGCTATACCCGTACAACAGATCAGAAGGACGATCAACTCCGCACGATTGGTAAGCGACCTGCCGGTGGGGGTGCGTCGCGTGATCCGTTGGATTGTTGATTCGAGCCAGCGATTCCGCCTAATCGTGGCGGGGGTTGCTGCCGCCATCATGGTCGTCGGCGTGATGCAGCTTCGCGAGGCCAAGGTCGACGTCTTACCTGAGTTCTCGCCGACGGTCGTGCAGGTGCAGACCGAGGCTCTCGGACTCTCCTCGGCCGAGGTCGAGCGAATGATCACGACGCCGATCGAAAAGGACATGTTCACCGGCATCGCGTTCCTCGACGAGCTCCACTCCCAGTCCATCACCAGCGTGTCGACGATCGACCTCGTCTTCGAACCGGGCACGGATGTCATGGACGCGAGGCAGCTAGTGCAAGAGCGGTTGGCACTCGCCACCGGGCTACCGAACGTGTCGAAGACGCCGGAGATGTTGCAGCCGCTGTCTTCCACGAACCGGGTCCTGATGGCCGAGCTCTCGTCGACCTCACTGTCCCAGGTAGAGCTGTCAGTACTGGCCCGGTGGCGGATCCGGCCGCAGCTGATGGGCGTTCCGGGAGTGGCCAACGTCGCGGTCTGGGCGAATCGCGATCGGCAGTTGCAGGTGCAGGTCGACCCGGACCGGCTAGAGGCCAACGACGTCACCCTGCAGCAGGTCCTGGAAACCGCCGCGAACGCCTTGTGGTTCTCACCTCTGACCTTCGTCGAGGCGTCCACGCCGGGCACCGGAGGCTTCATCGACGGGCCCAACCAGCGCCTGTCCGTCCGCCACGTGCTGCCCATCAGGACCGCGGAGGACTTGGCGGCCGTGGTCATCGATGGCACCGACGGTGCTCAGCTACGCCTGGGCGACGTGGCCGACGTCGTCGAGGAGCATCAGCCGTTGATCGGCGACTCGATCACGGGCGGCGGTGACCCTGGGCTCACTCTGGTCGTCGAAAAGCTGCCCGGCGCCAGCACGCTGGATGTCACCGAGGGCGTTGAACGGGCGTTAGCCGAAATGAGCCTCGGCCTCCCTGGCGTCGATGTCGACACGACCGCGTTTCGCCCTGCCTCGTTCGTCGAGTCGGCGCTTGACAACGTCTCGCTCGTACTCCTGGTGGGCGGCCTGCTGCTAGTCATCGTGATGGCCACGCTCTTCGCCAACTGGCGCGCCACCATGATTGCGCTGACCGCGACCCTCATGGCCGTGACGACCGCCGGGTTGGTGCTGCACCTGCGGGGCGCGACCTTCAACGCGGTGCTGCTCGCTGGGTTGGCCATGGCCCTGGTAGTGATCATCGACGACGCGGTCGTCAGCGTCCATAGCGCGGTGCGGCGTCGGCAAGCAGAGACGGACGACGCCCACCCGATCCTGGTCGAGGCTGCCCTGGCAGTGCGTGGCCCGCTTGTGTTCGCCACGTTGATCGTCATCGTCACCGCGGTCCCGCTGCTCCTGCTCGATGGCGCCGCTGGCGCCTTCTATGAAGAGCTGGCTTCCGCCTACTTGATCGCGGTCGCTGCCGCCATGGCAGTCGCCTTGACCGTGATCCCGGCGCTGAGCGTGCTGCTTATGTCAGGCCCGCCGGTCCGCGACGAACCGCGCATGGTCCGTCTGCTTCGGCGTGGCTATGAAGCAGCGCTGGCGCGGATCGTCGGTCGGCCGCTCGCAACGTACTCCGCAGTACCCGTACTCATTGTGGCCGGTCTGGCGGTCCTTCCGGCGCTGGGAAGCCCAGCCCTGACGCCGCCGCTTAAGGACCGCGACCTGCTGGTCGAGTGGGAGGCAGCGCCAGGCACGTCCCATCCGGAAATGATGCGGATCACCACGAATGCCGCCGATGAGCTGCGGGCGATCCCTGGCGTGCGCCGTGTCGGCGCGCATGTGGGACGCGCGGTGACATCGGACCAGACCAGCGAAGTAGACGCCGGGCAGGTGTGGCTGAGCATCGAGGAGGCAGCGGACTACGACCGGACGACCGACGCCGTCCGCGAGGTGGTCGGCAGTTACCCCGGCCTCCGCGCGGAGGTGAACACCTACCCCGATCAGTTGGTCCGAGCCGCCGAGTCGGCGGCCGACGA